>NZ_JAAIVC010000200.1 GCF_010975005.1 Caulobacter sp. 17J65-9
GCGGCCGAACGCGCGCCGAACTGGGGGGCGCTGCGGCTGGCCTGGGGCGACGCCCTCAAGCGCGCCGGCCGCCCCGACGAGGCGCGCGCCCAGTGGCGCGCCGCCCTGCCGCTGGATCTCTCGGCGGTCGATCGCGCGGCGGTGAAGGCGCGGCTGAACTGAAACGTCTGGGCTGAAGCGGTCGCGCGGCGTCGCGCCGGCTTCACCGCGGCCGCGACTCCAGCTACGGAACGGAGCATGAACGCGCTCGTCTACGTCCTCGCCGGCACGACCGCCCTCTCGGGCGGGGCCTTTGTTTGGTCCTTCCTGGCGCTGGGCCGCCAGCGGGCGCTAGCCCAGGAGCTGTCGGTCGAGCTGGCCCGCACCGAGGAGCGGCTGCGCGCGGCCGAGAGCCAGCCCGAGCAGTTGGCCGAAATGCTGCGCGCCCAGGCGGCCGCCTCGGCCGAGACGGTGGCGACCAAGCTGGTGCAGCGCGCCACCGAGACCTTCCAGGCCCAGGACCGGGTCGCGCGCGAGCGCATGGAGGCCCAGCTGAAGCCGGTGGCCGAGACCCTGGCCAAGTTCGAGGCCCAGGTGGCCGCGGTCGAGAAGGCGCGCGCCGAGGACACCGGCGGCCTGAAGGCCCAGATCGCCTCGCTGATGGAAGCCTCCGTCGCCACCCAGGCCGAGGCGCGCAAGCTGTCCGCCGCGCTGCGCCGCGGCGCGGGCGTGCAGGGCCGATGGGGCGAGGAGACCCTGCGCAACGTGCTGGAGGCCGCGGGCCTGAACAGCCGCTTCGACTTCCAGGAGCAGTTCTCGGTCGACACCGAGGAGGGCCGCCGCCGCCCCGACGTGAAGGTGATGATGCCCGGCGGCGGGGTGTTCGTGATCGACGCCAAGGCCTCGCTGAACGCCTTCCTGGAGGCCCAGGACGCGGTCGACGACGCCGCGCGCGAGGCGTCCCTGGTGCGTCACGCCCAGAGCCTGAAGACCCACATGCAGGGCCTCTCGGCCAAGGCCTACTGGGACCAGTTCAAGGAGGAGGGCTCGCCCGACTTCGTGGCCATGTTCGTGCCCGGCGACGGCTTCCTGGCCGCCGCCCTGGACCGCCAGCCCGACCTGATGGCCGAGGCCATGGACAAGCGGGTGCTGATCGTCACGCCGACCACCCTGTTCGCCCTGTGCAAGGCGGTGGCCTACGGCTGGCGGGTGGAGGAGCAGGCCGCCAACGCCGGCAGGGTCGCCGAGTTGGGCAAGGAGCTCTACAAGCGCCTGTCGGTGATGGGCGGTCACGCCGCCCTGATGGGCAAGGCGCTGGCTGGCGCGGTCGACAAGTACAACGCCTTCGTCGGCTCGCTGGAGAGCCAGGTCCTGACCCAGGCCCGCCGTTTCGAGGAGCTGCAGGTCGACCACGAGGGCAAGGCCATCGCCGAGCTGGCCCCGGTCGAGACCGCGGTGCGCCCGCTGGCCAAGCTCGCGGCCCCGGCGGCGGAGTAGATCCCCCACCACCGTCATCCCGGACAGCGCGCAGCGCTGATCCGGGACCCAGCAAGCTCGACGCCGACACCGCAAACCTGCGCTGCAACAAGCGTAGCGCCTGCTGGGTCCCGGCTCTCCCGCGCGCATTCGCGCGCGTCCGGCCGGGATGACGAACCCTAAGGAATCGGCTTTGGCTGCCCGGCGATGAAAACCATCCTCCTGCTCGTCTGCTCCAACCTGTTCATGACCCTGGCCTGGTACGGCCACCTGAAGTTCACCGACAAGCCGCTGTGGCTGGTGGTGATCGCCAGCTGGGGCATCGCCTTCGTCGAGTACTGGTTCGCCGTGCCGGCCAACCGGATCGGCTACCAGGCGGGCTTCACGGTCGGCCAGCTGAAGGTGATGCAGGAGGTGATCACCCTGGTGGTGTTCGCCGGTTTCGCAGTCTGGGTGATGGGCGAGCCGCTGAAGTGGAACCACGCGGCGGCCTTCGTCTGCCTGATCGGCGCGGTCGGCTTCATCTTCGCGGACAAGTTCTGACGCTGGTCTCACCCTGAGGTTGCGCCCGCCGCGCGCGCCGCTAGGTTGGCGCCGTTCCGGCGCTCGGGGGGGAGCATGGACGACGCGACTGTACTGCCGACGGCGAAGCCGCGCCGCGCGCGACGCGTGCGCGAAGAAGCGCCGACCACGCCCGATCCGATCGAGATCGCCATGGACCTGGAGCGGGGCGACGCCTCGCCGGACAGTCCGGCCCGCCGCGTGCTGATCGAGCACCACCGCTTGCTTTCCGCCCAGGTGGTGCAGGCGAGGCTCGCCCGCGTGCGCGAGCGCATCGCCGTGGCTCGCGACTTCGCCGCCGCCGGCCTGGTCGTCGTCGTGTTCGTCGGCGTGCTGGGCGTGCTGTGGGCGGCGCGCCAGGCCGACGGCCTGGTGGTCGAGCCGTTCTCGGTGCCGCCGGCTATGGCCGAGCGGGGGCTGGACGGCGCGGCGGTCGCCTCGCTGTTCCTCGACAAGCTGAGCGCCCTGCAGGCCCAGACCCAGTCCGGCCGCGCCCCGGCCAGCTACGGCCACGACTGGGGCGAGGACCTGTCGGTGGATATCGCCGGTTCCGGCGTTTCGGTCGGCGACGTCTGGCGCGAGCTGCGCCGCAGCCTCGGCCATGAGAGCCGCATGACCGGCGGCCTGGTCCAGGAGAACGGCCGGCTGAGCCTGGTGGTGCGCACCGGCGCGACCGCGGTCGAGCCTGCGGTCGGCGCTGAAGGCGACCTGGACGCCCTGCTGCAGACCGCCGCCGAGCGGGTCTACGAACAGACCCAGCCCTACCGCTACGCCATGTGGCTGGGGCGTCGCGCGCGCGCCCTGCCGCGGGGGCCTGAACGCGCCGCCTTGGAAGCGCGCTCGGTGGAGATCCTGAAGCGCCTGACCAACGACGAGTCGCCGGTCGAACGGGTGTGGGCCTACAACGGCCTGGGCGTGCAGGACGACCTGCCGCCGGAGCAGGGCGCCGTGTTCCTGCGCGCCGGTCTGGAAATCGACCCGGACCACAACTTCCTGCTCGGCAACCTGGCCGGCCTGGAGAGCGCCCTGGGCCACGACGCGGCGGCGGCCGAGCTGAGCGCGCGCGCCCTGGCGGGGCTCAAGCGCAAGCCCAAAGACATGAACCCTGCGGTGATCGCCGCCGACTTGCCGGGAACGGAGGCCGACGTCGCCGCCGTTTGGGGCGACTACGGCCGCGCCGCCGAGTTCTACGCCAAGGCCGCCGACGTGCCGGTGAACAACACCGGCCTCGACTACACGCCGGTGGTCGCTGAGGCGCTGATCTTCAACCACGACCTGGCCGCCGCGCGCCGCCGTCTCGCCAGGGCCGGCCTGACCGACGACGCCGCCGTGGCGGCGCGGGTCGCGCCGGCGGACAGGGTGCTCACGCCGTGGACGTTCGCGATGGAGGAGGCTGGGGACTGGGCCGGTGCGGTCGTCCAGCTCGGGGCCGCCGATCCGATCTACGCCACGCGTCTGACCGTCCGCTCCGAGCCGCTCCGTCGGACCCTGCTGTGGCCGCGGCTGGCCTACGCCAAGGCCCGTGCCGGCGACCTCGCGGGCGCCCAGGCGCTGATCGCCCGGACCCCGGCCGACTGCCTGCTGTGCGTCACCGTTCGGGGGCAGATCGCCGCCCTGGCCGGCGACAAGGCCGGCGCCGACCGCTGGCTGGCCGAGGCCGTGCGCCAGGCCCCGAACCTGCCGTTCCCGTTCTCCGCCTGGGGCCAGGTCAAGGCCGCGCGCGGCGACCAGGACGGGGCGATCGCGCTTTATCGCAAGGCGCAGAAGCTGGGGCCGCGCTGGGCCGATCCGCTGAAGTTCGAAGCCGACGCCCTGGTCGCCAAGGGGGAGGCGAAGAAGGCGCTCGCGCTCTATCGCAAGGCCGCGGCCCTGGCCCCGCGCTGGGGCGCCCTGCACCTCGCCTGGGGCGACGCCCTGGCGGGGCTCGGCCGGCGTGACGAGGCCCAGGCCCGCTGGCGCGAAGCCGCCGCCGCCGATCCCGCCAGCGCGCGCAGGGTGTCGGAAGCGAAGCTGCTGGCGGCCACGTTGGGACGGTAGGGGCGGCCCGACGGGCGCATTCGCGATCAGGCGGCATCCACCGCGCGACCTCGGCGGTTGTCACCTGTCAGCGAAGGAGCTTGCTCATGTACGCGGCTGTGCGGCGCTACGAGGGGATCACCGACGACGCGAAGGCCGGTCGTATGGTCGCGGAGAGCTTCGTTCCCCTCCTCGAAGATGTCCCCGGCTTCATCGCCTATTACTGGATCGACGCCGGCGACGGCGTGATGGCCTCCCTGAGCGTCTTCGACAGCAAAGAGGGCGCGGACAGGTCGGTCCAGATCGCCCGCGCGTGGGTGGCCGAGCACGCGCCGACGCTCATTCCCAACCCGCCGCGGGTCACCGAAGGTCCGGTGGTGGCGAGCGGCCGGGCGTGACGTCCGCCGCCTAGCGCGGCGCGTGCAGCGGGATGATCTTGGCGCCGGTCGAGGCGCCGCCGGCTTCCAGTTTCACCACCGGCAGGCGCACGGTCACCGCCGTGCCTTCGCCCAGCGTGCTCTCGATGGTCGTCTCGCCGCCGTGCAGCTGCGAGAAGGCGCGCACCAGCGACAGGCCCAGGCCCGTGCCCATGCCGCGCGCGCCGGCCGGGCCGGCCTGTTCGAACGGGCGGCCGACCCGCTGCAGGTCGTCGGGCGACAGGCCCACGCCCGTGTCGGCCACCTGCAGCTCCATGGCGCCATGGTCGCCGCGCAGGCTGACCGTGACCGCACCGCCGGCCGGGGTGAACTTCAGGGCGTTGGACAGCAGGTTGAGCGTGATCTGCTTCACCGCCCGCTTGTCGGCCTCGATCATCAGCGGCTGCGGCGGCAGCACGCCGCGCAGCGCGATCTGCGCCTCGTGGGCCTGCACCCGCACCAGTCGCAGCGCCGCCGACACCGCCTCGCGGGCGTCGAAGGTCTCCAGGTGCAGCTCGTAGCGCTCGGCCTCGATCTTCGACATGTCCAGCACGTCGTTGATCAGGTCCAGCAGGTGGCGGCCGGACTCGTGGATCAGCTGGGCGTACTCGGCGTAGCGGTCGGGCATCGGCCCGAACATCCGCTGGCGCATGATGTCGGAGAAGCCGAGGATCGAGTTCAGCGGCGTGCGCAGCTCGTGGCTCATATTGGCCAGGAAGCGCGACTTGCCGGCGTTCAGGCTCTGGGCCTCCATTCGCGCCGTCTCCAGCGCCGCCTCGCGGGCCTGCTGGACGGTGGAGTCGCGCAGGGTGCCGATCATCCGCCCGTCCTTCAGCCGGCGCAGGCCAAGCGTCACTTCGCGGTCCAGGGCCGCGCGCGGGGTGAAGGCGACCTCGCCCTCGCCGACCGAGGCGGCGCGCAGCAGGGCGGTGTGCAGGGCCGGCCGGTCGGGATGGTGGGCGGCGGCGATCAGGCCCTGGCTGAACAGGGCGTCCACCGGCACGCCGGCCGGCGCGGTGCCGAAGGCGGAGCTGATCCGGCCATCATGATCGATGGTGATCATCAGGTGCGGCTGCTCGGCGACCAGCTCCTCCAGCCGCCCCAGCGCGATCTCGGCCCGGTCGATGCGCACGCCGCGGCGGCGGAAGGCGCGCATGACGGTGGCCGACAGGGCCGTGCCGGTGGTGGAGAAAGCCAGGATCGACAGCCACAGGTCCACGATCGGGGTCGGGCGCGGGCCGCCGGCGGTCAGCGACACCCAAAGGGCCAGGGCCACGGCGAACAGCGACAGGGCGGCGGCGCCCGAGACCATGCGCCGGCCGTCCAGGGCGACGGCGGCGGCCAGCGGCGTCAGGCACCAGACCGCGAGCGGGCCGGTCAGGCCGCCGGTCGCGGCCGCGGCCAGCGAGCCGAACACGGCCCAGGCG
>NZ_JAAIVC010000201.1 GCF_010975005.1 Caulobacter sp. 17J65-9
GATGAGGGGTGCGAGCGCCACGCCCGAAGGTCTGGCGCCCGACGAACGCCACCGTCCTGACACCTCAGCATTGACACCCCTCATCCGACGCGCTCCGCGCGCCACCTTCTCCCGCAAGGGGAGAAGGGATCTCGTGCTTCGCCCCCTGAATTCGTCACGCTCTGGGTCCCCGCTTTCGCGGGGATGAGCGGGTGTTGGGGTTGAACGCGCGCGCTCCGCTGGAGCCCCCCACGGCGGCCTTCGGCCGCCTGCTCCCCCCAGCGCTACGCTCGGGGGGAGATCTTTTCGTTGCGCCCTCCCCGCTCCTTCGTCTCGCGCGTGGCCGACGCGTACGCCACACCCAGCAGGGTGGCGAAGGCGAGGACGATGGAGGGTTCCTGGAGGGCGTAGTCGGACAGGGCGTGCAGGCCGATCAGCAGGGCGGCGCAGGCGCCAGCCCGCAGCCACACGACGCCGCGGCGGCGGGGGTCGCGGGCGGCCAGGGTGATGCGGGCGAGCGGCCAGGCGACGAGGGCCAGCAGGGGGAGGAAGCCTAAGAGGCCGACCGTCTCCAGCTGTTCCAGGTAGGCGTTGTGGGCGGCGCGGATCTGCCAGAGCACCTGATAGTTCGCCGGCGTCATGACGGCGTCGTTGATCGCCTCGAACGAACCGGGGCCGTAGCCGACCAGGGGCGAAGCCTGGAAGGCGCGCCAGTGGGCTTCGAAGATGGCGCGGCGGACCTCGGCGTCCTCGAGGGCCACGCCGAAGCGCTGGACGGCGAGCTCGCCGCCGTTGAGCGCCAGGAGGGCGAGAAGGACGAGCAGGCCCAGGCCCACCCGGCGGATCCAGATGCGGCCCTCGCGGGAGCGGCCGGCGCCCCAAAGGCCGAGCGCCAGGGCGGCGACGAGGGTCGAGGTGATGGCGCCGCGCGAGGCGGTGAGCATGAGGGCGGCGCCGGACAGGGCCAGGCACAGGGCCGAGGGCCAGCCCTCCAGCAGCAGTTTTTCGAGGCCGCGGCCGCGGCCGCCGAGGTGGGCGGACTGGTCGGCGGCGCGCAGCAGGCCGGCCAGGCCGACCAGCACGCCGATGCCCAGGATGGTGCCGGCGCTGTTGGCGCTGCCGAAGGCGCCCGCCAGGCGCCCCGCGCCGATCACCCGCTTGAAGCCGTAGATGCCCTGGGGGTCGGCCATGAAGGCCATCAGCGCCCAGGCGGCGAAGGCGGCGAAGGCTAGGTTAAGGATCTGGAACCAGCGGCGGGCGGCGGCGTCGGAGCGCGCGACGGCGAAGCCGGCGGCGAAGGCGGTCGCGGCGCCTGAGAGCTTGAGGAGCTCGATCAGGCCTGAAGAGAGGTCTGGACCGGCGACGAGGGCTGGGCGGATCGACTGGGCCCAGGGGGTGAGGGTCAGGGCGAGCGCCGCGGCGGTGGTGACAAACAGGACGGCGGGGACGGCGAGCGGGCGCGAGGCCAGGGCCGCGCGGGCGCCGGGCTGGAGGACGGTCAGGGCGACGAGGAGGGCGGCCGAGAGGGCGGTGAACAGGAGCGCGAGGGCGGAGGAGTTGGCGCCGAACAGCAGGTGGCCGGCGAAGGGGAGCAGCGCGACGGCGGCGAGGGCGGCGGTGGCGCCGCGTGGCAGGACAGGAGCCGTGCTCGGCGCGCGCGACGGGGCCCAGCGGGCGGGTTGGGTTTGAGCGCTCACTTTCCTTCTCCCCTTGCGGGAGAAGGTGGCCGGCGGAGCCGGCCGGATGAGGGGGGGCGGCGCAGGGGCGTCAGGACGAGGAGCATCGCTGTCTCCAGACTTTCAACCGCCGTGCCGACACCCCTCATCCGACGCGCTCCGCGCGCCACCTTCTCCCGCAAGGGGAGAAGGGGATTCGTGCCGGCACTTGGCCCAGCCCACGCTGCGGGCGTGGGCGTTCGTCGCGGCGATCGACAAATCGTTGTCGATCGCATCCGGCCTGCGAAGGCAGGCCGGCGCTCCTCACTCCGCGTAATACTTGGCGTAGGAGCGGTGGTAGTAGCTGGGGTCGCCGTAGCCGTAGCTGGACTGTTCGCGCTGGTCGATCTGGGTCAGGACCGCGCCGGCGACGAAGGTCTGGCCGTTCTGGAGCATGCGCAGGGCCGACTCGGTGGCCTTCTTCGGGGTCTTGCGCCAGCGGACCAGCAGGGCCACCGCGTCAGCCTTGGGGGCCAGGGCGCGGGTCTCGGCCACGGCCAGGACCGGGGCGGTGTCGAGCAGGACGTAGTCGTAGGACGACTTCAGCTCGGCCAGCAGCTTGGTCATGGCCACAGACCCGAAGACGTCCTTGGGCGTGTAGGCGTGCTTGGCCACCGGCAGGACCTTGGCGGAGGAGCGGGCGTCGTCGAGCAGGACGTCGGCCAGCTTGGCCTTGCCCGACAGGACTTCCAGCAGGCCCTTTTCCGGGTCGAGGCCCAGCTCGTCGTTGACGGCGCGGCGGCGCAGGTCGCAGTCGACCACCACCACCTTGGCGCCGCTCATGGCCAGGGTGCGGGCCAGGCACAGGGTGGTCGTGGTCTTGCCTTCGTCCGGCAGGGACGAGGTCAGGGCGATGACCTTCAGCTGTTCGCCCATCTTGGCGAACTGCAGGGAGGTCTTCAGGTTGCGGAAGGCCTCGGCGAAGCTGGACAGGGGCTTGTCGACCACGTGGTCGACCGGGGCGCCGGCCTCGTCGGCCTTGGCGCGATCCATGGTCGAGGCCAGGACCGGCACGCCGGCCAGGTAGGGCAGGCCCAGCTGCTGCTCGACCTCGTCGGCGGTGCCGATGCCGGTGTCGAGCATTTCGCGCATGACCGTGGCGCCGACGCCGGCGCCGAGCGCCAGGACGAAGCCCAGGGCCAGGTTCAGCGGCAGGTTCGGGCTGGACGGCTCGGTCGGAATGCGGGCGCGCGAGACGACGCGGGCGTCGGACTGCTCGATGCCTTCCTGGGCGCTGGTTTCCTTGAAGCGGCCGAGGAAGCTCTCGTAGAGGCTGCGCACGGACTCGGCGTTGCGCTCCAGCTCGCGCAGGCGAACCATGGCGCGGTTGTTGCCGGCGAGCGTGCCGCGCGAGTTGGCCAGGGAGCCCATCAGCGAGGCGGTCCGCTGGCGCTGGACCTGGGCCTGGGCCTCCAGGTTGGAGACGATGCGGGTGATTTCGGCGCGGATCTGGCTGTCGATGTCGGCCAGCTCGCGCTGGGCCTTGAGGATCTCCGGGTGGCGGGCGCCGTAGCGGCCTTCCAGGTCGGCGACGCGGCCGCTGACGGCGGCGCGCTGCTTGCGCAGCTCCTGGATGACCTGGGAGCCCAGGGCCTCGCCGACGTCCTCGCCGGTCGAGCCACGGGCCAGCTGGGCGCGGGCGGTGTTCAGCCGCGCCTCGCTCTCGGCCTGCTGCACGCGCACCAGGGCGAGCTGCTGGTTGAGGTTGGAGATTTCCTGCTCGGTCAGGGTGGCGCCCTCGGCGCTCATCAGGCCGTTGGCGGCCTTGAACTGCTCGACCGCGGCCTCGGCGGTCTGAACCTGCACGCGCAGTTCAGCGAGGCGGCCGTTCAGCCACTCGTTGGCGGTGCGGGTGGCCTCGAACTTGGCTTCCAGCTGCTCCAGCAGGTAGCGGTCGGCGAAGGCGTTGGCGATGGCGGTCGCCTTCTCGGGGTCCTCATTCTCGTAGGACACCTTGATCATGTAGGTCAGGCCGGCGCGGCTGACCTTGAGGTCCTCGAGGAGGTTGTCGACGATCTTCTCGCGGCGTTTCTGGGCCTCGAGGTCGGACAGCGAGGCCTCGGTAGCCGGGCCGCCCTTGCCGATCAGGCCGTCGAGCAGGCCGGGCTTCGCCAGGGCCGGGTTGAAGTCGGGGTCCTGGTCGAGCTTCAGCGCGGTGACCACGCGCTCCGCGAGGGCGCGCGATTTCAGGATCTCCACCTCGGTGTCGACCACGCTTGAGTCGGCCGGCAGGCCGGACAGCACGTCCTCGATGCCGGTCACCTTCTGCTTGCGCGGGTCCAGCAGGACGTTGGCGGTGGCCGTGTATTTCGGCGTGGCCTGCAGGGTGTAGACGGCGACGGCGGCGAACACGATCGCGGCGACCGCCAGCGACACCTTCAGGTGGCGGCGGAAGGTGGCGATCAGCACCTGCGGGTCGACCAGCCGGGCCAGGCGGTCCTGGTCGAAACCGGCGGCCGGGGCCGGCGCCTGGGCGGGGATCGGGAGCTGGTGGACCTTGGCGTCCATGGGGCAAGCACCGGCGGTACGAAAGCGCCTGACGGCGCGGGAAAACGAAAGACGGCGCCAGACGGCGCGTTTCGGCACGAAGGGCGTCTGACAGCGCTTTTATGCAAGAAGGGCGCCTGACGACGCCTCTCGACAACACGAGGAGGCGCCCCGTCAGGGAGCGCCTCCAGGCGTTATCAGAGCTGGAAGATCAGCGAGGTCATGACCCGGTTGGTCTTGAAGTCGGGGCCGTTGTCCGCGCCCGACGAAGACTGGTCGTAGTACTGGTAGCCGACATTGAGGCCGACGTTGCGGCTGACCAGCCAGGCGGCGCTGACGCCGGCGTTGAAGCGGTCGTCGTCGCGGTCGACGCCCTCGTACTCGTCGCGGCCCCAGCCGGCGTTGGCGGTCAGGATGACGTTGCGGCGGACTTCCCAGTCGACCTGGGCGGAGGCGGTGGACGACAGGTAGCCGGCCGAGCCCGGGATGCCGGAGTCCTCGACCGAGCGCTCGGCCTTGAGGGTCACGGTGGCCAGCTGGGTCGGGAACCACTCGACCTGGCCGCGGACGGCGAGACCGTCGACGTCCTTGAAGGTCACGTTGTCGTACTGCTGGGACAGGTAGCCGACCGCCACCTGGCCGCGGGCCAGGTCGGAGACGTCGAAGTCCGCGCCGACGGCGACTTCGTAACCGTCGGAGTCGCGCCCGGCGCTGGCCAGGTCGTAGTCGCGCTTGTTGGCGGCGGCGGTGAAGAACAGGGCGGTGGCCGGACTGACCGCGTATTCCATCTTGGCGCCGAGGGTGGCGACCGAGCGGTCGCGGTCGTCCTGGTCGATCGAGCCGCCGCCGATCTGGGCGACGTCGTCGTAGTCGTAGTTGCGCACGCCGGCCACGGCCGACAGGCGCAGGCGGTTGATCTCGTGCACGCCGCCCAGCTGGGCGGAGGTCAGGGCGTAGCGGACCGGCTCGGCCGCGGCGCCCGGCGTGCCGGACGAGGTGCGCGGCTCGGTGGCCGAGGCGTAGTCGGCGCCGCCGTAGAGGTAGCTGGAGCCCACCACGTCGAGGCGGCCGGAGAAGCCCGTGCCCCAGTCCTCGGTGTTTTCGCCGTCGAACTCGGCGTAGCGGTTCACCGAGGCGCGGGCGTAGGCCTGCAGCCGGTGACGCGACCAGCCGGACTGGACCAGCAGCTCGGGACGCACGCGCCAGACGACGTCCTGCTCTTCGCCGGTGGCGGTGGCGAAGACGTTGTCGTTGTATTCCGCGTCGACGGTGACCTTCGGGAAGGCCGCGAAGGCGCCCCACTGGACGCCCTGCGCCTCGTACTCGTCGTGCGGGCGCTCGCGCACGCTGACGTTACGGTCGCGCTCGAAGGCGGATTGCGCGAAAGCCTGGGTCGCTGCGAGCGAAGCCGCCGCCGCCACGACGCCGATTACGATCTTCTTCATCTCGCCCCCACACCACGCGAAGACGAGCGCCCCCGGTTGGTCCGGAGCGCGCTCGCGTATTCAGATCTCGAAAGCTCAGCCGCCGGTCGGGCGGTAGCTGGAACCGCCGCCGCCGCCGCCGCCGCCCGGAGGCGGGGCCATCGGCGCGGAGCCCGAGGGGCCGCCCGAGGCGCCGGCGCCGTTACCGCGGCCGGTCGAGGCC
>NZ_JAAIVC010000202.1 GCF_010975005.1 Caulobacter sp. 17J65-9
CGGCGGCGGTCGCCCAACGGCGCCCAGACGCCGCCCACGGCCTGGACGACCAGCCGTTGGGCCCAGCGCCAGACGTCGTCGAAGCGGCCGGTGCGGGGCAGCAGGGCGGCGGCGCCGAGCGCGATCCAGAACAGGCTCCAGGCGACCAGCCCCGGCCGGTCGATCAGGGCGACGGCGAACAGGGCGGCGACGGCCAGGGCGGCCAGCGCGCGCCGGTCGCGGTGGACCGCGGGGCGGGCGAGGGCGAGCGTCACGGTCCAGGCCAGGGCGAAGACGCCCAGGATCGAGCCGAAGCCCTGCCCGTAGAGCAACTGGTCGGCGAGGGTCGCCAGGGCGGCGGCGGCGAGCGGCTTGCGCCAGAAGGTCAGGGGAGGGGCTGACATGGAGGCTCCGTGAACTGTGGAGCCTGATTGCCCTTCGCCGGTGGAGGCCGATGCGTCGCGCGGCGCCGGGGCCGAGGGCTTTGCGTGCAGATTCCGTGCAGAGGGCCGGTGCGGCGCACGGACGCACCGAGGGCCGCGCGCCCCTGAATATCTAGGACCTCGGCGTCCCCGCGCGCTCGGCGGACAACGTGTCGCATCGGTTTGCGACGCCGATGTTCGCATATCGCCGGTGTCCGCAGGTCATCGGGCGCTCAGCGCGCCCCGGCGCGGGCCATTTGATCCGATCGCATTTCGCACCGAGGTAATTCTGCTCATGCACGTCTTTTCGCGCCGTCTGCTGAAGTTCACGATGCTGGCGGGTGTCGCCGCGGGACTGTGGCACGCCGGCGCGCAGGCGCGTGTGGTCACCGAAGGCGTCGACCGCATCGAGCCGGCCGCCTCCGTCGTTCCGGCCTCGGCCGGCGCGTTTGAAGCGCCGCTGCTGGTGCCCCGTCTGGTCTGGGAAGGCGCCGACGTCGACGGCGACGGCCAGGCCGACTTCGTCAATCCGACCGGCGAGGCCCCGCGCGACCACGACGCCTACGGCTCCGGCCAGTTCGGCGCCTCGCGCGACGGCGGCGGCCGCGAGCACGCCGGCGTCGACTACCGGGCCCACGGCGGCCAGGACGTGCGCGCGCCGATGTCGGGCTATGTCAGCAAGATCGGCTACGTCTACGAGGACAGCCGCAACCTGCGCTTCGTCGAGATCACCAACCCGGCCCTGCACTACGTCACGCGGGTGATGTACGTCGACGCCGCCGTGGTCGAGGGCCAGGCTGTGCACGCCGGCCAGACCATCGGCGCCGCGCACAGCCTGCAGGACCGCTATCCCGGCATCACCGACCACGTCCACCTGGAGGTGGCGCGCCTGGGCGGTCACAAGATGGACGCGGCCCGGCTGATCACCGCCCGCCTCGAGGTCCCGGCCGATTCCGCGGCCTAAGCCGCAGGCTCAGCCCAGGTTGGCCAGATAGACCGCCTCGGTGCGGTTGGTGGCGCCCAGCTGCTTGAGGATGTTGCGCACGTGGACCTTCACCGTGCTCTCCTGCATCCCCAGCTCGAAGGCGATGACCTTGTTCGACTTGCCCTGCCGGATGCGCACCAGCACGTCCGACTGACGCGGGGTCAGGGCCGGGTGCGCGGGATCCGTCGGCCCGGCCGCCACAGGCGACGCCTGCGGCTCGCCTGACGGCGCGTCGACCGCGTCGGCGGGGACGAAGATCTCGCCGGCGCTGATCCGGCGCAGCGCCCGGCACAGCTCGTCCGGACTGACGTCGTGCGACAGGCATCCCCGCACCCCCAGGCGCAAGGCGCTGAGCACGTCGCCCGGCGCATGCCGGTTGGCCAGCAGTACGATCGAGGCGTCGGGCAGGGCCGCGGTGATCGCGGGCAGGTCCCGTACGAGCGCGGCCGCGTCCTTGGCCTCGCGGCCGGCGTGCAGCAGGATCAGGTCCACAGGCCCGGTCGCGCGGGCCTGCTCCGGGGCGCTGGCCGCCACCACCGAAAACTCGTCGGCGTGCTCGGCCAGGGCCAGGCTCAGACATTCCCGGGTCAGCGGGGAAGGGTCGATCAGAAGCACCGACAGCGGGCGGCCGACGGCCGGCGGCTCGAGCGGCGCAGGCACGGCCGGCGCGGCGGGCCCGCCCGGTTTCGATCTCAGCGGCGGAAGCGCGCCGAGCGCGTGCATGTCGCGATGGTCCGTGGTCGTCAGAGGCATTTAGCTCTCCCTGTTCGTGGCTCGAACACAGAGCTCGTCCGGGGTTCGCGTTGTGCTGTCGTGTGGGTCCCCGCCCCGGGGGGTGTGTGACGGTCGCCGTCTCTCGCGTCGCCGACCGCGCTCAGAGACCGAGTGGACGGGCCTATTGTTCCGGGCCGAACGTCGAGAGGCGTACCGAATAGGTGGTAGTAGCGCGGTAGTTGTCTTGGCGGTATCCGGCTTGTCCGGTCGCGCCGCGTCCGAAGCTATACTTCCCTTTTTCCCTTAGCGGCGTACCAACAGCGGTGTAAGCCGAATTCTAGTCTGTCGAGTGCAGGCTCGATCTGGGATTGATTGCGGCGGCCGGGACGACCTCCTGCTCACCGGGTGGCCCGGCCTTGGCTCAATCGAACCCAACGGAGTCTGTCATGAAGAAGCTGTTCGCCATCGCCGCCGCCGCCTCCATGCTGGCCGCCACCGGTACCGCTTTCGCGGCTGACCGCCTGGTCGACGATCAAATGGATTCGGTCACCGCCGGCGCGATCGACTTCAGCCAGAACAACGTGGCGATTATTTCGAACTCGCAAGACGTGAAGACGATCAACGCGGCCGTCACGGTCGGCGGCTACAAGCCCGACGCGACGGTCTACAGCAGCGTCAAGGCCTACCAGAACACCTACGTCTCGCAGCAGAACTGCCGCTTCGCCTTCAAGTGCTGAGCTGAGCACGGCCTTCCCGCCCGCCCTCTCGAGGGCGGGCGGCCTCGCCCGGCGCCTGAACCGGGCGCCCCAAGCGCCAACTCTCGCTAAAGGACCGGACAAATGACCAAGTTTCTCCTGGCGACGGCCGCCGCCGGCGCCGTCGTGATGGCCGGCTCGGCCGCGCTCGCCGCCCCCGCTCAATCCGAACCGATGCGTCTGGACGAAGCCCAGATGGACGGCGTCAGCGCCGGCGCGCTGGTCAACTTCAACCTCGGCGTCTCGATTCCGACGCAGGTGATCGTGCCGACGGCCATCGCCGTCTCGATCGGCGGCGACGCCAACGCCGGCAACATCGTGAAGGCGCTGCAGATCAGCGTCATCAAGCAGAAGAACGTCGGCGGCGGCTGATAGCGCCGGCTTCTTCCCGTCCCGTCTTCGCCGCCGGTGAAGGCGGGACACCCTTGGCCCGAGTAAGGAGACTGTCCCATGCGACTGTCCGTTCGCGGGTTGGCCGGCCTCGTCGCCGGCATCTTCGTGTGCGCCGGCGCGGCGCAGGCCCAGCCCCTGGTGCTGGCCGACGCCGACATGGACCAGACGACGGCGGGGTTCGCCGACGACCTGTTCGCGTCCGACTGGCTGACCGTCAGCCTGCCCGACTTCGATTTCGGCGGCGCCACGCCCGGGACCACGGTGGTGAACACCCACACCGTCTCGCCCGACGGCTCGACCGTCACGTCCTACGTGTCGGTCACGCACGTCTATACCGTCGAAAACTGATCGGCTCGGCGGCTCGCTCCGCCGGTCCGGGCGACCGGCGGTTCGGGCCTTCGCGAGCCGCTGGAGATGATGAAATGAAGTATTCCGCCCGCCTCCTGGCGTGTCTTCTGTCCGGCGTCGTCGTGGGTTCGGCCACGATCGCAGCGGCCGAGCCGGTGGCCCTGACCGCGTCCGAAATGGACTCCGCCACCGCCGGCCGCCGCCCAGACACGGTCGCGCGCCTCGCGGCCATCAAGGCCCGCATCGACAAGCTGTCGAGCCGCTTCGGCTTCCAGTACCAGTGGCCCTCGACCGCCACGAACAGCAACAGCGGCAAGGGCAGCACCAGCAGCAACAGCGGCAAGAGCAACAACGTCCGGATCGAGCGTAGCGTCAGCTACGTGACCGTGACTCACGCCGATTGACGCGCGCCGGCGCCGGCGGCCCAGGTCGTCGGCGTCCGGTCCCTGAGCCCGGTCCCTGAGATGGGGCGAGTGAAAGTTCCTGGGCTGAACTGGAAATCAGGGTCCCGAAAATGAGGTAGTCTTCGCCAAGGCTTCGGCCGGAGCTCCCGAGCAGGATCGTGTAACCGGATCAACGGTTTCACGCGCAGGGAGCGGCGTGTTCCCTACCAATTCGGTCGTACGCCGAAATCCAGTCTGTCTCTCCACCGGGGGTTGCTGGGATACATCCCGTCGGCCGGTCTTGACGTCGCTGTTTGGCGCAACCGGCCGTGCTCAGCGAACCCCCTGGAGACCAGCCATGAAGAAGATGCTCGCCATCGCGACTGTCGCCGCCCTGCTGGGCGGAGGATCCGCCGCCTTCGCCGCCGACTCCTCGGCCATGCGCCTCGACGACACCCAGATGGACGGCGTGACCGCCGGCAAGAACGTCAACGCCAGCCAGAACAACGTCGCGATCATCACGCCGATCACGAACGTGAACGTCAACAACGTCGCCATCGGCGACGGGGCGACGGTCGTCTCCACCGTGGTCATCAACAACATCATCTACGTCATTCAGACGAATATCGGCGGCGGCAGCGGGAAGGTGCCCCCCGGCCAGCTGAAGAAACTCGGCCTTTCGGTCAGCAACTCCGGACCCGGCAGCCTCAACTCCGGCCGGGGCCACGGCTAGTCGCCAAGGCTGACGGCGGCCCGCTCGGCTGACGCCGGCGGGCCGCCGCGCCTGGAGGTCACCCATGACGTCTCGCATGCGAAAGCTGATCTGGCCGGCCGCGACGCTGGTCGCCGTCGCGCTCTCCGGCCAGGCGCAGGCCGCCGCGCCGGTGCGCTCCATGCTGGAGATCCGCCAGGACAAGGTGGTCGTGCAGAAGTACGACCTCAGCTGCGGGGCGGCGGCGCTGGCCACCGTGCTGAACTACCAGCACGGTGATCCGGTCACCGAGAAGGAGATCGCCCGGGGGCTGATCAAGCGCAAGGAGTACATCGAGCACCCCGAGCTGGTGCGAATCCGGGAGGGATTCTCCCTGCTCGACCTCAAGCGCTACGTCGAAGCCCGCGGCTATGAAGGCATCGGCTACGGCAAGCTCGGCCTGAAGGACCTGGTCGAGAACGCGCCGATCCTCACGCCCATGAACTTCATCGGCTACAACCACTTCGTGGTCGTCACGGGCGTGCGCGACGGGACGGTGTTCTTCGCCGACCCGGCCTTCGGCAACCGCACCATGCCGATCGACGCCTTCGAACACGCCTGGATCGACAACCCGAAAATGGGCCGCGTCGGCTTCGTGGTGAAGCGGCGCGACGGCCAGGAACCGCCCAACCAGTTGGGCGCCAACGAAACAATTCTGCTCCCCCCGGAGTCCGTCCTGCGTCGCGCGGTCTCGCCCCTGAGCCGCTAGACCCGAAACGCGGCGCACAGCACAGCCGAGGGGAGTAAAGTATGGGGGATGCGCAGTTGCCTGGCGCGCGCCGTCGGCGCGCGCTCCGTGGTTCGAGCGCCGTCGCCGCGCTGACGGCCGCGTGGGCCATCGGGTTCGCCGCCACGCCGACCAGCGCTCAAAGCCCGGGCGTGCCGCCGGGCGGAGCGCCGGTGCAGTCGGTCGACGAGCTGCGCCGTCAGGTCCAGGAACGCGACGCCGTGATCGCCGACCTGCTCCGCCGGGTCGAGGCGCTGGAACGGGCCTCCGGCCAGCCGGCCCACGCCGCGGTCGCCGCCGCGCCCCCGGCGCCGGGTTCGCCTCCGCCGCCCGCCCATGTCGTCGCCCAGGC
>NZ_JAAIVC010000203.1 GCF_010975005.1 Caulobacter sp. 17J65-9
GGACGAACGCGCCGACGCCGCCCCAATAGGCCGGCGCAGTAAAGCGCGCGCCTACTCGACGGTGACCGACTTCGCCAGGTTGCGCGGCTGGTCGACGTCCGTGCCCTTCTGAACGGCCGTGTGATAGGCCAGCAGCTGGATCGGCACGGCGAAGACCAGCGGCGCGACCAGCGGGTGGCAGGCCGGAACCTCGACCACCCGGGTGGTCGCCTGCGCGCCGGCGCCGTTCGCGTCGGTCAGCAGGATCACCCGCCCGCCGCGGGCGGCGACCTCCTGCAGGTTGGACGCGGTCTTGTCGAACAGCTCGTCGGTGGGGGCCAGCACCACCACCGGGGTCTCCTCGTCGACGAGGGCGATGGGGCCGTGCTTCAGCTCGCCGGCGGCGTAGCCCTCGGCGTGGATGTAGCTGATTTCCTTCAGCTTCAGCGCGCCTTCCAGGGCCAGCGGGTACATGGCGCCGCGGCCCAGGTAGAGCACGTCGCGGGCCTTGGCCAGGTCGTGGGCGACCTGGCGGATCGGCGCGTCGGCGGCCAGGGCCTCGGCGATCAGGCGCGGGGCCTCGATCAGGTGCTGGACGAACTCGATCTCCTGCTCGCGGCTGATGCGACCGCGCTGCACGCCGGCGGCGACGGCGAGCGCCAGCAGGGCGGAGACCTGGGCGGTGAAGGCCTTGGTCGAGGCGACGCCGATCTCCGGCCCGGCCCAGGTCGGCCACATGGCGTCGGCTTCGCGCGCCATGGTGCTCTCGTGCACGTTGACCAGGGCTGCGGTCCTCAGGCCCTGCGCCTTGCACCAGCGCAGCGCCGCCAGGGTGTCGGCGGTCTCGCCGGACTGCGACACGGCCAGCGCCAGCGTGCCGGCGCCGACGGCCGGCTCGCGGTAGCGGAATTCCGAGGCGATCTCGACGTCGACCGGCAGGCCGGCCCACTTCTCGAAGGCGTAGCGGGCCACCTGGGCGGCGTAGTTGGCGGTGCCGCAGGCGACGACCTGGATGCGGTCGATGGCGGTGAAGTCGAACTCGCCGGGCGCGCGGGCGCGCTTGGCCACCGGATCGACGTAGGCCGACAGGGTGTGCTGCACGCTGTCCGGCTGCTCGTGGATCTCCTTCTCCATGAAGTGCCGGTAGGCGCCCTTCTCGACCAGGGCGGCCGAGGCGGAGACGACGGTGACAGCGCGGTTCGCGGGACGGCCCTCGGCGTCGAAGATCTTCGCGCCGTCGCGGTCGACGGCGACGTAATCGCCCTCTTCCAGATAGGTCACCCGATTGGTGAAGGGACCGACGGCCAGGGCGTCGGAGCCGATGAACATCTCGCCCTCGCCCCAGCCCACGACCAGCGGGCTGCCGCGGCGGGCGCCCATGACCAGGTCCGGATAGCCCTCGACCAGCACGGCCAGGGCGTAGGCGCCGTGCAGGCGGTCCAGCACGGTCTTCAGCGCCACCAGCGGCTCGTCGCCGGCCTGGATGCGCTGGTCGACCAGCTGGGCCACGACCTCGGTGTCGGTGTCGCTGGTGAAGACGCGGCCCGCGGCCTGCAGCTCGGCCTTCAGCTCGGCGAAGTTCTCGATGATGCCGTTGTGGACCAGGGTCACGCGCCCGGCCTGGTGCGGGTGCGCGTTGGCCTCGTTCGGCGCGCCGTGGGTGGCCCAGCGGGTGTGGCCGATGCCGACCACGCCCGGCAGCGGACGCTCGGCCAGCACGGCTTCCAGGGCGCGGATCTTGCCCGGCGCGCGGCGGCGCTCGACCGAACCGTCGGCCTGAGACGCCACGCCGGCGGAATCATAGCCGCGGTATTCGAGCCGCTTCAGGCTGTCGATCAGGCGAGGCGCGACGGGGCTGACGCCGGAGATGCCGATGATGCCGCACATGAGCTGGATCCGCTTTTGGTGACGCTTTGACGCCCGGAGCGGAAGACTTTTCCGGCGGCGGGCGTCGTGGTTTATGGAAGCGCGGTTTAGGTCCGCGACGACGCCTTTAGCATTCGCAAACGGCGGCGCACTTAAATCTCCATTTCGCAAAGTTTCGCGCCGCCTACGAGACCTCCTGATGACGCAACGCGCTTACTTCGGCACCGACGGCATCCGCGGTCAGGCCAACAAACACCCCATGACCGCCGAAGTGGCGCTGCGCGTGGGCCTGGCGGCCGGCAAGCTGTTCCGCTCCACCGACGAGCGCCGCCACCTGGTGGTGATCGGCAAGGACACCCGCCTGTCCGGCTACATGATCGAGCCGGCCCTGGTGGCGGGCTTCACCAGCCTGGGCATGGACGTGCGCCTGTTCGGCCCGCTGCCGACCCCGGCGGTGGCGATGATGACCCGCTCCATGCGCGCCGACCTGGGCGTGATGATCTCGGCCTCGCACAACTCCTACCAGGACAACGGCATCAAGCTGTTCGGCCCGGACGGCTACAAGCTGTCCGACGCCATGGAGCTGAAGATCGAGAAGCACATGGACGACGGCCTGCAGGAAGGCCTGGCCGCGCCCTCGTCCCTGGGCCGGGTGAAGCGCATCGACGACGCCCAGGCGCGCTACGTCGAGATCGCCAAGGCGACCTTCCCGAAGAAGCTGAACCTGAACGGCCTGCGCGTGGTGATCGATTGCGCCAACGGCGCCGCCTACAAGGTCGCCCCCACCGCCCTCTACGAGCTGGGCGCCGAGGTGTTCGAGATCGGCGTCAATCCGAACGGCTGCAACATCAACGAGGAGTGCGGCTCCACTCACCCCAACGCCATGGCCGAGGCGGTGAAGAAGTACCGCGCCGACATCGGCATCGCGCTGGACGGCGACGCCGACCGGCTGGTGATCTGCGACGAGAAGGGCCACGTGGTCGACGGCGACCAGATCATGGCCATCATCGCCGGGGCCTGGGCCAAGGAAGGCCTGCTGAAGGGCGGCGGCGTCGTCGCCACCGTCATGTCGAACCTGGGCCTGGAGCGCTTCATGGCCGGCCAGGGCCTGACCCTGGAGCGCACCAAGGTCGGCGACCGCTACGTCATGGAGCGCATGCGCGAGGGCGGCTTCAACCTGGGCGGAGAGCAGTCCGGCCACGTGATCCTGCACGACTACTCCACCACCGGCGACGGCCTGCTGTCGGCCCTGCAGGTGCTGGCCGTGCTGGTCCAGTCGGACGTGCCGATGAGCGTGCTGGCCCGCCAGTTCGACCCGGTCCCGCAGAAGCTGGAGAACGTCCGCTTCGCCGGCGGCAAGCCGCTGGAGACCAAGTCGGTCCAGGACGTCATCGCCGACGCCGAAGCCCGCCTGAACGGCACCGGCCGGGTGGTGGTGCGCGCCTCGGGCACCGAGCCCTTGATCCGCATCATGGCCGAGGGCGACGACGAGAAGCTGGTTTCGCAGGTGGTCAAGGACATCGTCGGCGCGGTCAAGAAGGCCGCCGCCTGACGAATTTTCGTCCGGTCGCGGAGCGTCCAGCCGATTTGGAAGCGCCTTCGGGGGCGGTGTAAGTTCTCTTTCCCAACCTGGGAGAGACCGCCATTTCCGAGTCCGCGCCGCGCGAAACCGAACTGAAGCTGGAGGTCGCGCCCGGCCAGCTGGCCGCCTTGCGCGGCCACGCCCTGTTCGCCGGAGCGGAGCCCGCCAAGCGGCTGTCGTCGACCTATTTCGACACCGCCGACAACGCCCTGCACCACGCCGGCGTCAGCCTGCGCGTGCGCCAGGTGAACGGCGGCCGGGTACAGACGATCAAGGCCGAGACCAAGGCGGCGCGCGCGGGCCTGTTCGAGCGCTGCGAGTGGGAAGCGCCGATCGAGGGCGAGACGCCGGACCTGAGCCTTCCGGGCGGCGACCTGGTGCGCAAGCTGACCGGCAACGGTCACGCGCCCGAACTCGAGCCGCGCTTCACCGTGGTGATCGAGCGCGCCGCGCGGGTGATGGAGGAGGGCGCCACGCGCCTGGAGGTCACCCTGGACGAGGGCCACGTCGAGGCCCCGGGCTTGCGCTCCCCGCTGATCGAGGTGGAGCTGGAGCTGCAGGAGGGCCGCGAGGAGGACCTGCTGAAGGTCGCGCGCCGGCTGCTGGAAGACGTGCCGCTGCGTCTGGCGGTCCGGGCCAAGTCGGAAGCCGGCTACGAGCTGATCGGCGACGCCCACGCGTCGGCCAAGGCGGCGTCGGTCGAGCTGGACCGCAAGATGAGCTCGGCCGAGGCCTTCACCGCCATCGGCGCCAACTGCCTGCTGCACCTGCTGCGCAACGAGCGCCTGGTGCGCGAGCGGCGCGCGCCGGAAGCGGTGCACCAGGCCCGGGTGGCGCTGCGGCGCCTGCGGGCGGCCATGTCGCTGTTCAAGGCCCAGTTCATCGACCTGGAGTCCATCCGCCTGAAGGACGAGATGAAGCGGGTGGCCGGCGCGCTGGGCGACGCCCGCGACCTGGACGTGTTCGAGGGCGAGCTCCACGCCGACGGCGCCGAGCCGGAAGAGATGGAGGCGCTGAACGCCGCCTTCCTGCGCCGACGTGAGAGCGCCTACGACGCCGCCGTCGCGGCCCTGTCGGATCCCGCCTTCGTTCGCCTGACCTTCGACATCCTGGCCTGGCTGCACGCCGGGGCATGGCGCGAGACGCCCGCGGCCCAGCGGCCGGTCCTCGAACTGGCGGCCGACGAGCTGACGCGGCGGCGCAAGAAGCTGCGCAAGCAGGGGCCGCAGTTGCACAAGCTGACGCCCGAGGCGCGCCACCAGGTGCGCATCCAGGCCAAGAAGCTGCGCTACGGGGCCGAGTTCTTCGGCAGCCTCGCGGCGGGCGCGAAGGGGCGCAAGCGGGCCGAAGCCTTCATCGGCGCCCTGAAGCCGGTACAGGACGCGTTGGGCGAAATGAACGATGTCGCCGCGCAGGGAAAGCTGGTGCGCAGCCTGTGCGAAGGCGCCGCGCCCGGGGCGGCCTTCGCCGCCGGGGCCATAGCCGCCCGCCGCGCCCGCGAGGGCCGCAACCTGCTGAGGGACGGTGAAAACGCCGCCCGTGATTTCGCGGTGCGGAAGCTGTTCCTCTGAGCGGCGCTCAGCGCACGGTCGATTTCGAGAACAGGTTGATCACCAGCACCCCGGCCATGATCAGGACCATGCCGGCTATGGCCGGCAGGTCCAGGGGCTGGCGGAACCGGACGGCGCCGATGATCGCGATCAGCACGATGCCGACCCCGCTCCAGATCGCGTAGGCGACGCCGACCGGCACGGTCTTCAAGGTCAGCGACAGCAGCCAGAAGGCCAGGGCGTAGCCGATCACGACGACCACGGACGGTCCCGGGCGCGTGAACCCCTCCGACGCCTTCAGCGCCGAGGTGGCCGCGACCTCGCAGACGATGGCCAGGGCGAGGAAGAGATAGCTCATCGGGCGGCTAAGCGACCGGGACCAGGGCCGGTTCCTCAGGCGGCCTGCGCGGCCGGACCCGACAGCAGCGGCTCCAGCACCTGGGCGGCCAGGGCCCGGACGACCGGCACGGCCACGCCGTCCCCGGCCACCTTCAGCGCAGCGGTGGTCGCCGCCGGCAGGCGGTAATCGTCCGGCAGGCCCATCAGCCGGGCTGCTTCCCGGGGCGTCAGCAGGCGCGCGCGCACGGCGCCGTTCTCGACCACGACGATGAACTGGCGCGACGAGCCGCCCGCCGGCGTGCGCAGGCAGCCGGCCAGGCCGTCGAAGCGCACCTCCGCCCGCTGGGCCCGCACGCCGTGTTCGACCCGGACCCGCCGGTAGAGCGCGCCGACCCGCCGGC
>NZ_JAAIVC010000204.1 GCF_010975005.1 Caulobacter sp. 17J65-9
GGCCGGCAGGGCGGCGGCGGTCAGGGCCAGGGCGGCGAGGGGAGAGACGAGAAGCAGGCGCATGCGGTCCTCTCGGGGAAACCCTGGCCAACCGTCCGGCGGCTCCTGAGTTCCCTAATCCTCCCCCGAGCGAAGCGGTGGGGGAGGGGGACCATGCGAAGCATGGTGGAGGGGGCTCCAGCGAAGTGGCTCGCCTCAGCGGCGCCAGCGCGCCAAGACGAGCCCCCTCCACCGCCTTCGGCCCAGCCCGCGCCGTGGGCGCGGGCGTTCTTCGCGGCGATCGACAAGTCGTTGTCGATCGCATCCGGCCTGCTCACGCAGGCCGGCGCTCATCACCCCCTCCCCCAGTGGGGGAGGATTTACCGAGCCCTACTTCTCCGCCTTCGGAGCCGCCGCCGGCTTCAGCCAGCGGTCCAGCCAGGTGGTCATCTCCCACAGGGTGTGCAGGTTCGATTCCCGCGCGCGGTAGCCGTGCGCCTCGTTGGGCAGCACCACGTAGCGCACCTGGGCCCCCACGCCCTTCAGGGCGGCGTAGAACCGCTCGCTCTGGATCGGGAAGGTGCCGGAGTTGTCGTCCGCCTCGCCGTGGATCAGCAGGATCGGCTCGTTGACCTTGTCGGCGTAGGTGAACGGGCTCATGCGCGTGTAGGTGCCTTCCGCCTCCCAGTAGGTGCGCTGCTCGGACTGGAAGCCGAACGGCGTCAGGGTGCGGTTGTAGGCGCCGGAGCGGGCGATGCCGGTCTTGAACAGGTCGGTGTGCACCAGCAGGTTCGCGGTCATGAACGCGCCGTAGCTGTGGCCGCCCACGGCGATGCGGTCGCGGTCGGCGACGCCCATCTCCACCACCTTGTCGACCGCCGCCTGGGCGCTGGCCACCAGCTGCTCGACATAGGTGTCGTTCGGCTCGGCCCCGTTGGCGCCCACGATCGGCATGGTCGGGTTGTCCAGCACCGCATAGCCCTGGGTCAGCAGGAACAGGTGGCTGGCCCCGGTCGGGCGGGTGAAGCGGTTGGAGCGGTCGACCGTCTGGCCGGCCACCTTCGCGTCGGTGAACTCGGCCGGATAGGCCCACATCAAGAGCGGCAGCCGCCCGTCGCGCTTGGGATCATAGCCGGCCGGCAGGTACAGCGTGCCGGAGAGCGGCACCCCGTCGGCGCGGGTGTAGGTGATCTGCTGCTTGCTGACGCCGGCGAACTGCGGGGCCGGGTCGACGAAGCTGGTCAGGGCGCGCGACTTGCCGCCCAGGTCGCGCAGGAAGAAGTTCGGCGCGTCGGACTGGCTCTCGCGGCGGGTGATCAGCTTGCGCCCGGCCTCGTCGACGATGGCCACGACCGGCTCGTAGGCGCCGGCCTGCGCCCGCCACAGCCGCTGGGTCTTGCCGTCGGCCAGCGTCATGCGGTCCAGGAACGGCCGCGCGCCGGCGGCTTCCGCGCCTTCGCCGGCCAGGAACAGGCTCTTGCCGTCGGGGGTGAAGTGGATCACCTGGCGGCCCTTGCCGTCGGCCTTGGTCTCGATGTCGCCCGGGTCGCCGTACTGGTCCTGGTAGTTGCGCTGGATCAGCACGCGCCCGGCGCCCGGCTGGGCCGGGTTCACCAGGATGCGCTTCTCGTTACGGGTGTTGAACCAGCGGGTGTAGACCAGCGCCGCGTCGGCGCGGCCCCAGTCGACGCCGGCGTAGCGCTGGTCCAGGTCGACCAGGGTGCGCGGCGCGGCCGTGAACGGCGCGTCCTGCATCAGCACGCGGTCGCGGACCTCGGCCTTGTTGCGCGGATCGCCGCCGTCCTGGGCCTCGACCCAGACCAGGGTCGAGGCTGCGTCGGCGCGCCACTCGGCGTTGCGCGGGCCCAGCACCACGGCGTCGAACGGCGGCGGCACGTTGTCGGCCAGCGGACGGTCGACCAGGGTCTTCACGGTGCTCCCGCCGAAGTCGACGACCGCGATCTCGGTCGGGAACAGCGCGGCCGGCACCAGATAGCTGAACGGCGGCTTCACCCGGGTGGTCAGGATCAGCCGGCCGTCCGGAGAGACGCTGGCGCCGGTGTAGAGGCCGGGCGCGCCGACCGCCTGGGTCGCGCCGGTGCGCAGGTCGACGCGGGTCAGCTGCGAGGTGAAGTAGTGGGCGAACAGGGCCTCGTCCTGCGGCGAGGACAGCAGGTCCTGATAGGTGCGCACCGGGGCCGACTTGCCGCCCTGGGTCTCCTGCACCTTGGGGCCTTCCGGCGTGGTCGAGGCGACCGGGGCGGGGCCGCGGCCGGCCGGCACGGCGCGGATCAGGAAGCCCGAGCCGTCTGGCAGCCAGCTGTAGGACGCGCCGAACGCGCCGTTCAGGCCGGGCGCGCCGACGCGCCGCGCGGTGGCGGTCTTCACGTCCGCCGCCCACAGCTCCAGCCCGTTGGCGGTCTCGGCCACGAAGGCCAGGGTCTTGCCGTCCGGCGACCAGCGGGTCTCGGTGAAGCGCAGTCCGGCGGGCAGGGCGACGGCCTTGGCCGGGCCGCCGGCGACCGCCTGGAAGCTCAGCGCGTTGCGCCAGGCCACGCGCGCCTCGATCGGGCCGCCGGTGCGCGGATTGATGCGATAGCCGCCCAGCCGCAGGATCGGCTCCGACACCGCCGCGATGGACGGCAGGTTCTCGCCGCCCAGGATGGCCAGGGTCGAACTGTCGCTGCTCAGGCTGACCTGCGGGGTCGGCGCGGCGTCCAGGATCTGGGCGATCGGCGCCGGCGGCACGTGGTAGGTCTCGGCCAGGGCCAGCGGCGCCGCCGTGCAGGCGGCCAGCAGGGCGGCGACGGCCACGGCCGTCCGGTTGACGCGCAGGAACATGTAGATCCCCCGATATGCTGTGAGGCCGCGCTTCCCCGCGCGGTCTGGATTGTTCGAACTCGAACAATGTCGCGCGGGGGCCGCGAAGGGAAGGGCGAAAGCCCGCCCGGGATTGGCGCCGGGCCTGCCGCTGGCTATCACCGGCTCGAATTGAAGTTCGAGGCCTTCCGATGTCCGACACCCCGCCCGACCGCCTGTCCGTCGATCCCAAGAGCCCGTTCCACGACGAGGCCGTTCTGGCCCGCGGCGTGGGCGTGCGCTTCAAGGGCGAAGAGAAGACCAACGTCGAGGAATACTGCGTCAGCGAAGGCTGGGTGCGCCTGGCCGTCGGCAAGAAGGTCGACCGCAACGGCAACGCCCTGACCGTCAAGCTGCAGGGCCCGGTCGAGCCCTACTTCGAAGACATCCAGCAGGCCTAACCTCCTTCTCCCCCTGAGGGAGAAGGACGGAACCCGCGCCCCGGACCGGCGTCAGCCGGGGAGGGCCGCGCGGGAGGATGAGGGGTCGCTCTGCGGGCGGCCCTTTTTCTTTGTCTGACGCCAAGCTTGACCGTAGCGTTCTCGGAACGCTCACCGGAGCCTCGTGATGCTCGCAGCCGCCGTTTTCGCCCTCATCCTGACCGGCGCCGTTCAGGACGCCGACCCGGCGCAGGCGGCGCGTGACGCGCTCGATGCAGAGGTCGAGGCTCTTGTCGAGAGCGACGCCTTCGCCGCCACGATCCGGGAGCGGCCCTGGGCCAGGGATCCGAACTGGATCACCCGTGGCCCAGGTGCAGTCGGTCGGATGCACGACCTGTGCACCGGCGCGGTCGAACCCAAGCCGGACCTCGGGATCGGTCCGTGGGAGTACGAGACCTTCGATCCCAGGCGGCTGTCTGCGTCGCAGCGTGAGCAGGTGAAGCTGTGGCGCGCCCGCAGCGGCGGCGCGGTCTACTACTGTTTCGCGGCCCTCGAGCTGCACGCCGGCGCGCCGGAGGCGCGTGCCCGGCTGGGATGTCCGTCGCAGGGCGGGATGACCTTCAGCGCCTTCACGGCCTACGTCGAGCGGCGCCCGGAACTGCGCGCCAGCGACGATCTCAGCGGCGTCGCTCTCGCGGCCCTGCGCGAAGCCGGCGCCTGCAAGGGCTGACCTCCCGAGGCTTTGCCGTCGGTCGCCCGCCGTCTAGCTTGCGCGCATGCGCACGCTCGTCCTCTCGCTCGCCCTGTCCGCCGTCGCCCTGCCGGCCGCCGCCGCCGCGCCCGCGGAGACCTTCTTCGCCCAGTTGTCCGCCCTGTGCGGCAGGAGCTTCGAGGGCGAGGTGGTCTCGACCGACCCGGCCGACGCCGACTTCCGCGGCAAGCGCCTGGTGATGACCGTGCGGGACTGCTCGGCCGACGAGGTGCGCGTGCCCTTCGCGGTCGGCGAGGACCGTTCGCGCACCTGGATCGTCACCCGTACAGCGGCGGGCCTGCGGCTGAAGCACGATCACCGCCACGCCGACGGCACGCCCGACGCCCTGACCCTGTACGGCGGCGACACCAGCGCGCCCGGCACGGCCGGCCGCCAGGAATTCCCGGTCGACGCCGAGTCCAAGGCCCTGTTCGAGCGCGAGGGGCGCGCCGCCTCGCTGACCAACGTCTGGGCGATGGAGATCGAGCCGGGCCGCGCCTTCGTCTACGAGCTTAGCCGTCCGAACCGGCTGTTCCGGGTCCGGTTCGACCTGACCCGGCCGGTCGCGCCCTGAACGCCAGCCGCTGGCGACCCGCCGGGGGGAACCCCGGCCCCGCTTTGCGGCTTTGGACGCCCAGGCGGACCTTTCGCGGGGGGACAGGCCATGATCGTGATCGCCGCCGGCATGCAGCGCAGCGGCTCGATCTACTCGTTCAACGTGCTGCGCGACGTGCTGCGGCGGCGCGGCCAGCTCCACCAGGAGCCGACCTGCGCGGTGGAGGCGGCCCTGGTCCGGGCCGAGGCCGCCGGCGCCGACCATGTCCTGCTGAAGGCCCATCACGCCGACGAGACCCTGGTGCGGATGTTGCGGGTGGGGGCGGCGCGGGCGGTTTGCACCGTGCGCCGGCCCGACGACGCCATCGCGTCCTGGATCGAGACCTTCGGCGTCGGCCTCGAGGAGAGCATCGCGGCCATGCGCGTGTGGCTGGCCTTCTACCAGCGGATCCGCGACGTCGCCCTGGTGGTGCCCTACGCCGACGTCGACCGGCGGCCGATCCGCACCGCCTGGCGCATCGGCCGGTGGATCGACCCGCGCCTGTCGCCGGTGCAGGCGATCACCATCGCGCGCCGCCACGCCAAGGCCGCGGTGAAGGCGCGCACGGACCCGCTCTCCCCGCAGGACGCGGGCGTGGCCGACGGCGGGAACAGCTATTTCGAGACGGCGACGCTCTTCCACCGCCGCCATGTCAGCTCGCTGGTGTCGCGCCCGGCCGACGCGCGGCTGGATGCGGACCAGCTGGCGCACGTCCGCATCGCCTTGGGGCCGCAGCTGGCGGCGGTGGGCGATCCTCTGCTGGATCTGCGGTTCGTTTAAGGGATCAGGCGGTCTCGACCACGTGCCGCCCGCGCACCATGCGCACGAACGGCACGGGCCGCTCGGGCCCCTCCAGCCGGGCTGAGATCTCGCTCAGCACGAAGCGGGTGATGGCCGGCAGGTCCTGCTGGCCGGCTTCGACGAGCGTCAGCCAGGCCACCTCGTCCAGCTCGCGGTCGCCGCCGGCCGGCTCCAGGCCCGTCAGCCGCTCGGCGTCGGCCAGGAAGAAGCGCGCGTCGAACCGGCGCGCGCGCCCCGGCGGCGTGATGGCGCGGGCGACATAGCTCAGCGCGCCCAGGTCCGGCGCCACGCCCCGCTCGGTGAAGGCCCGCCAGGGGCCGATCGCCGGGCGCGCGGCCACGGGC
>NZ_JAAIVC010000205.1 GCF_010975005.1 Caulobacter sp. 17J65-9
GCCGCCCGGCGCGCACCGTCAGGCCGCCGCCGTCGCGCATCAGTTCGTCGGCCGCCGCGTTGGCGGCGTGGACCACGCCGCGCGAGTCCACCAGCACGGTCGCCACGCCGCGGCGTCCCAGCACGTCGAGCGCGGCGTCGGCCTGCGCCTCGGCCGCGCCTAACCGGTGCGAAATCTCGATCGCGCGCCGCAGGTGCGGCGTCAGGCTTTCCAGAAACCGGACCTCGTCCGCGTCATAGCCCCCGTACTTCGTCTCGCGGACCAGACCCAGATGCAGGTAGCGGCCGCCCGCCCCGCCGACCCGGCAGCTGAGGCCGTGCCTCAGCCCCTGCGGCCGCAGCCAGTCGGCGAAGAATTCCGTGCGCTCCAGCGCGGGGCCGTCGACGACCTCTTCGGTGACGTACAGCGACCGGTCGCCGGCCTTCGGGCTGGTCGCCCACAGGTTGGTGGCGTTGTAGTAGCTGTTGTAGAGCGCGATGAACTCGGGATCGAGGCTGGCCAGCGCCAGCCGGTGCGAGCGCGGATCAGCCACGCAGCGCTCGTACATCGTCCCATGACCGCCCATGTACCGCCGGACCTTGGCGAACACGTCCGTCCAGCCCTCGGGATCGGTCGCGGCGACGTAGACGGCGTCGACGAGCTCGGCGTGCGCCTCAGCGGTGAGGCCGGGGCGCCAGCCACGTGCGATCGACGGCGCCGCCTTCGCTGCGTGCACACTTCCAGCCATGATTGGACCATCCCCGAACGCTCGCCGCTCCGCACATACTCGCGCAGCTAACGTGTGGAACGTACACGCATAAGGGACGAACGCCTCCTCCAAACGGAGGAGGCGCGCATCTGTCGTTCATGCTCGCGGCCCGCCCAGGGCGGGGTCAGAGGACCGCTATTTCGACATCGACACCAGGCGTGGCGGGGGCCGGATCTCGAGCGGCGCGAGGTCCTTCGCCGTCATCGGCTCACCGGCCGGCAGAGGGGGCCTGCCGTCCCTGGACCGTTCGTAGTGGTCCCACGAAATGTAGTCGTCCGGGTCCCGCAGGAAGGTCAGTTCGAACGGGCCGCCATCCGTGAACGGCGGAAAGTTCCCCGAAACTCGCTTGGTCGTCAGGGTCAGCGGATAGAGGGTTTCCTGCTCGTCCCCGTCCTCGTCGGTCCAGGGGATCACCAGCGACAGGGCGCCGTCGGGCCCGTGGCGGAGCTCGCCGCCCAGGGTCGACTGGGGATCGGTGGGCTTGGGCTCGCCGGCGTAGCGCCAATAGTAGGCCACGCTGGCTTCGTCGTGACGTTTGCGGAAGTCGATATCCAACCGCACCCAGACGACGGTGATCGCGCCGCCGTCCACAACGATGGGCACGTCCTTGGCCCAGAACCGGCAGTTCAACGCCGCCACCGGCTCGCCCTTCACCGGCGGGGGGAAGCAGACGTTGCGTAGCGGCGAGCGCAGCCGAAACACGTAGCCGGCGATCTGCGACAAGGCCCGGTCGACCTCCCGCTCCAGCGCGAGCAGCTGATCGACGATCGCGGCCACTTCGGCGGGGTCGAGCTTCCCCTGCAGGCGCGCCTCCAGCTCGGCCTGGCGTCGCTCCAGGTCCTCGAGCCTGGCGTGGGCCACGTCGACCGGATCGTTCTCGATCACCTCGCCGGTGCTGTCGACCACCACCTGCACCCAGCGATCGACCGCCCGGACGGTCTTCAGCCCGGCCCCCACGCCTTGCGCCTTGGCCCTCGCCCGGGCCTCGGCCTGGGCCTGCTTCCTGAGGTAGTCCTGGAGCGGGCCGCTGCTCGCCGTCGCCTTCGGGTCGATCGGCTCCGGATCGCCCTCGAACCTCGTCCCGTAATGCTCGCGCATCAACTGGCGGATGCTGTCGCTGAAGCGCTCGCGGCGAAGCCGATCCTCCTCCATGACTTTCGCAATGAGCGCGACCTCGGCGGCCTGGTTCTCCAGGTCGATCGCGCGCGACGACGAGTCCGCCAGCCGCCGGGTGTCGCGCTCGACGGTGTTCCGCCACTCGACCTGATCGCGGTACCGCCGCGCCTGCACGGTCCAGTACGCCAGTTCGTCGCCCGACATTCCGCCGGCGTCGACCAGCGCCTGCGCCTGGTTGACTTCCGCGGCCGCAGCCGGTGCGGACGCAAAAACGGCCGCCGCCCCGAGCAGCACGGCCAGGGTTCGAAGGATCATAGAGCCGCGCCTCACGCCTTTCCGCAGCCGAGCTCGGCCGACTGCTTGCGGATCTCCTTCAGACGGGCCTTAGCCGCCTTGGGGTCGGCGGCGCGGCCGCTCTGCTGGACCTTGTCGAGGCCCGAATAGGCCTGCTCCTGCGCGGTGCCCTCGACCGCCTGGCCCGCGGCGCGGCCCAGCGCGCTGTCGCCGGTGTCGATGGACGGCGTGTAGGCCAGGGCCCGGCCGGCCACGTTGGCCAGGAAACCGGTCGCCTTCTTGGCGGTGGCGGCGCCGACCTGGTCGTTCAGCTTGGCGGCCTCCTCGGCCAGGGCCGCGCACTGCGGCGAGGCCGGTTCGTCGGCGAAGGCGGCGGGCGCGCTGAGGACGGCCGCGGCGAGCAGGGCGGCGGCGGTGGCTGAGGTCACGAGTTTGCACATGGTTCGGCGTTCCTGCCGACGCTGCACGCGCCGGAACGCCGACGGTAGGCGGCTGGGAAAGCCGCCGCCTCGTCCGTTCGGTCGAGGCCGAGCTGGCGTCCGAGCGGTAGGCAAGGCTGGGGCGTTCGCGCCCGATGTCCCGAAAGGTCCGCCGTCGATGTCCCGCGCCGTCTCGCTCGCCTGCCTCTGCGCCGCGCTCGCCGCCTTCGCCGTTCCCGTCGTCGCGGAGCCCCTGGAAACGCCGCTGAAGAACCAGGCCGCCGTGCTGAGCTACGAGGTCGAGGTGACCGGCCAGCGGGGCGGCCAAGCGGTCCACGACCGGCTGGTGGTGCGCACGCCGATGTTCGCCCGGGAGAGCGGCGCGGTGAACCCGCTGGGCGACGGGTTCACCGACAGCCAGAGCGCCTACATGGCCGACATGTCCGCCGCGACCACGGGCGCCGGGGGCGGCGACGGAACCGCCGACATGCTCGAGGTCAATCGGCTGCTGGAGGCGATGATGGCCGCGTGCCTCGGAAACGAAGCGTCCGACGCCTGCGCGGCCGCCCGCGCGCGCCATCAGGCGGCCGAGCAGAAGATCGCCGACCATGGCGCAAGCGTCGCGGCGGCGCAGGCCCAGGTCCGGATCCGCGACGAAGACAATCACCGCTTCCTGCTGTTCACGGCGGGCGACGGTCCGAACGGCGGTCCCGCGACGGTCGAGGCCAGTTACGACCACGGGGGGCGCAAGGGCGTGGTGCGGCTGCCCGATCCGGCCCTGCCGGGCGCAGACGCCTTCTCGTTCGGCGACATGGTGGTGGTGGACCGGCGCGACGGATCGATGGCCCTGACCGTCCAGGCGGGCCTGACCCTGAACGGCCTGCGTGTGGTCGACGTGGAGCCGCTGGTGAGCGCGCCCGGGGTCAAGCGGGTCGCCCTGCCGTTCTCCAACGGCGTGAGCTTCGCCCTGCAGCCGACGGCGGGGCCGGACGGCGACTACGCCGGAACCAGGATCGTCGAGACCAAGGGCCTGCGTTACGTGTTCCGCTGGAAGCTGGAGCGCGACTGAACAAACGGCAAAGGGGCCGGCGGTCGTCCGCCGGCCCCTTGCGTCGACGGGCGAACGCGCCGCTCAGTATTTGAGCAGGTTGGCGGTGTCGATCGTGCGGGCGAAGCCGATCAGCTGTTCGGGGGTGATGTCGCTGCCCTGGATGGCGACCAGCACGCGGCCGACCTTCATTTGCAGCACGCCGCCCCTGCTCGTTCCAGATGAGATAGGCGTCGAGTTCGTTCACCTTCTGGCGCGTGGTGACCATGAAGGGCGCCATCGGGTGCGGTCCCAGCGGCCGCGACCTGGGGAACTCGGTCTCCATATCGTGCGGGCTGGGGTGAGTGATGGTGACGCCGAAGCCGCCCTTCACGTCGGCGCGGTCCGGCCCGTAGGCGGCGCCGACGAACGGCTCCATTCCGTTGCCGTCCTCGGTCACGCTGACGGGACCGCGGTTCCAGCCCTCGGGCGGGGGCGGCAGGAAACGGGTCAGGGGCGACGCGAGCCCCTCCTCCGCATAGGCCGGGGCGGCCGACAAGGCCGGCGCGGCGCCGGCCAGCAGCAGGGCGGCGGCGACGCGCAGGGCGAGACGACGGGTCATCGGTTCGTTCCTTCCAGGCATCAGCGCGCGGCTTCCTGGACGCTGTCGCCGGGCTTCATGCCGGCCGGGCACGGGCCGACGTAGGCGCTGTCGATCACCACGGTGGCGGGCGGCATGACGTCGCCGTCGGGGCCGGTCATGCGCGTGGTCGAAGTCATGACGACGTGCTTCGCGTCGCCCTTCACCTCGCCCGACACCAGGGTCTTCAGTCCGTCCTGTTCGCAGACCAGGTCGTAGGCGTAGCCGCCCGAGATCTGCCGGCGGGCCGGCGACTGACAGCCGGTGGCGCCCTGCTGGGTGAACATGTCCTCGGCCTTCTGGCTGGCCGCGTCGACGCAAGTCTTGTTGGCGCCGAGCGCCGGGCGGCCGTTGACCATGGTCTTGGTGCGCCACAGCCCGGGCGTGGCCAGCATGGGGCCGTCCAGCGAGGGACCGCCCGCCTGAACCGGCTTCGACGCGGCGTCCGGTCGGGCCTCGTCCTTGGGCCCCGAACAGGCGGCCAGGGCGAGCAGCGGGACGATGAGGAAGGCTTTTCTGCGCATGGCGGTCTCGACGAGTTCCGGAAGAGGGAGAAAGGGGGGCGGCGCCTCCGGTCGGGGGCCGGCGGCGCCGCGGCTCGCGGGTCAGGGCAGGATCGAGCCCAGGCCCTTGAGCAAGGCGCGTGTCTTCTTGCCGGCGGCCGGCTTGCCCGTGTCCTGGGCCGCGTCGGCGTCCTGGTCGTCCTCGCCCGCGTCGTCGGACAGGCCCAGCATGGCCGACGCGATCGAGGCGTAGCGGACCTTGACCACGTAGTCGGGCTTCCAGGCCGTCTTCGGATCGGCGGGGCGGGCCGGATAGCTGACGTCGACCTCGTCGCCGTAGGCGGTCACCCGTAGCAGGGACGCCGGTGCGGCCTGGCCCACCTGGGCGGGAACGGCGCAGCGGGTGGTCTGCGGGGCCATCAACGCCTTGCGCGCGATCAGCCGCTTCAGGTCGGCGGGCGAGAGATGGTCGGGCAGCTGGCCGGCCATCAGCGGAATCTCGCTGGAGCTCCAGATCACGGTGTCGCCCGCCTCGTTGGCGCCGACCACGGAGGCGAAGTAGGCCTGCGCGCCGGTCACGGGTTTCCAGGCCAGCGGCGTCACCCCGGCGGCGGTCGGACTGGTCCCCGACAGCTGCACCGGCGCCAGGAAGTCCTGGCCGGCGCCCAGGGCGAAGCGGATCTCGGGCGTGTAGTTGCCGCGCACCACGTGATCGCCCAGCAGGGAGCCGTCGGCGGGGACCTTCGAGGCGCGGGCGTTCGGCCACTCGCCGTAGGTGCGGCCCGCCCCCGGGGACGGCGGGGTCTGGGTCAGGGTCCCCAGGCCGGCGGCCAGGCTGGCGGCGCCCGCGCCGGGCTTGGCGAGGTCGATCACCGTCGGCTGGCCGGGCCGCGCCTGCTCGCCGCAGCCCCAGTAGACCAGGACCCGGCCCCTCACGGCGCCGGCCGAGCCCGCGT
>NZ_JAAIVC010000206.1 GCF_010975005.1 Caulobacter sp. 17J65-9
GCCCGGCGCCGGTCGCGCAGGCGCCGGCTCCGGCCAGCCAGACGCCGGGCCAGACCACCGGCCAGATCGGCTGATCCGGACCCGCTGATCCATACCTGAAACGGAAACGGCGCGCCCTCGCGGGCGCGCCGTTTTTAGTTCAGCGAGGCGTCGGCGCGCTTTAAGCGCGCGAGCCCTTGGCGCGCGAGGACAGCCAGTCGGTGCCGGCCGACAGCACGGTGGTCGCGACGAAGGCCAGGTGCACGGTGACCAGCCAGCGCAGGTTGTCGGGTGTCGGCGGATGCGGACCGCCGATGGCCATGAAGCTCTTCAGGAGCTGGATGCCGGAGATCGCCACGATCGAGGCGAACAGCTTCAGCTTGATGTCGGAGAAGCCGACCGTGCCCATCCAGGCTGGCCGGTCCTCGTGGTCGGAGGTGTCGATCTTGGAGACGAAGTTCTCGTAGCCGGCCAGCACCACGATCAGGATCAGGTTGGCGGCCAGCGCCAGATCGATCAGCGACAGGGCGGCCAGGATGGCGGCGTTGGCGTCGAGCTCGAAGGCGACCGGCGTCAGCTCGATCAGTTCGCGCACGAACACGGCCAGCAGCATGACCACCGCCAGGATCAGGCCGAAATAGAAGGGCGCGGTCAGCCAGCGCGAGGCGAACAGCGCCGACTCCAGCGCCCGCTCCGCCCGCTTCAGTCCCTGGCCGGCTTTCGCCCGTCCCGCACGGCGAACCGCACTTTCGACAACCGTGTCGCTCATCATATCCCCCCTCGCGCGGGCGCGAACCTAGCCGCGATAGTTGAGTCCCGCGATCCCAAATGTGGCGACGCCGTTCGCCGACGCCGTGGTGGCGCGCCGTCAGCCGGGGCGCGCCTCCAGTCGGGCCAGCACCGCCTGGTCGGCCGCGCTCAGGTCCAGGGCGCGCGCCCGGCTCAGGTGCGCCCGTGCTTCTTGCCTGCGCCCCAGCTTCAGCAGGGCCTCGCCCCAGCGCAGGTGGTTGCGACCCCATTTCGGCGCGAGCTTGTCGGCGGCGGCGAACTGCCCGACCGCGCCCGCCCAGTCGCCCTTCTTCAGCAGCGCTTCGCCCCACAGCTCCAGCGGATCGGCCCAGCGCGGGCCCTTCTCGGCCGCCTGTTTGAAGCGGGCGATGGCGGCGTCGTAGCGGCCGCGCGCCATGAGGCTCTCGCCCCACTGGGCGTAGGCGAAGGGGAGGCTGGGCGCCTGCCGCACGGCCTGGCCGAACCAGTGATCGGCGCCGGCCCAGTCGCCGGCGGTCGAGGCGATGCCGCCGCGCGCCCGCACGCAGGGGTGACAGTCGAGGGGCGTGGTCGCGATCAGGGCCCGCGCGCCGGCCAGGTCGCCCTGCTTCGCCCTGCCGAGGGCGGCGTGCGGCGTGGCCTGCAGCCGCCACGCCTCTCGTTCTCCTGGCAGCAAATCCGCCTCGGGGACGCCGGCGATCGCGTTCAGCAGCGCCGTCCAGTCTTCCGTCTGCTCGGCGATCGCCATGTCCATGGTCGCTGCGGCCTGCGCGTCTAAGGCGCGTTGGTGGGCGTCGGCGTCCGCGGGCGTCGCGGCGACCCGTGACCGGCCCGCGCGCGCAGCGGCGAGGTCGTGGCCGGCCGCCTGGTCCGAGACCGCCAAATACAGCCAACCCTCCCGCCCGGGATGACGCACGACGTCATTGAAGGCCCGCGCCCCCGACGCGTAGTCGCCGGTCAGCTCGGCGATGGATCCCTCGACCGAAGAGGTGAGAAAGGCCAGCGCCTCCGGCCGGTAATATCGCTCGCCGTGATCGCGGATGAGGCGTTGAGCGGTCTGGTAGTCGGCGAGCGCCGCTTCGGAGTGGCCGAATTGCGCCTGGCGGAAGTCGCCGCGGTTGATCCAGGCCAGGCCGAACCTGGGCTCGACGGCGATGGCGGCGTCGGCCTCCCGGATCGCGCCGGCGGAGTCGCCGAGCACTATGAGGTCGATGCTCAGGCCATTGTGGGCCCACAGCCGGTCTTCGTCGTCGCCTTCCACGATCAGGCGCTGCAGCACCGCGTCGGCCCGGCGCAGGGACTCTTCGTCGCCCGCCTGGCCCAGCCAAACGGCGTAGCGGTACGGCTGGGTCACGGCGAAGACGTCCTCGGCCGCGGCCTGGATCAGCGCGTCGAGCTCGGCCTCGGTCCCGGCGTGCGGCCTGGCCGCGGCGGCGCCGGTGCGGGCGGCGACCACCAGGCCCTCGGGCGTCCGGTAGACCTCGCCGCTGATCGAGGTCTGGCGGCCCAGCCACTGCACCAGCACCCGGCGCAGTTCCCCGACCGAGACGCCGGTCTCGGGGATCTGCACCTTGATGTCGCCATTCCAGTTGTTGGCGTAGGTGGTCGGCGAGCGGTTGGAGATGGTGGCGTCCTGAAGTTCGCTCAGCCGATCCAGCACCTTGCTCGCCACCACCTGGCCGGTGAGGCCGCGCTCGGCCAGCTCCGGGGGCACGGAGAAGGGTTCGATCACCAGGCCGCGTTCGGTGCTGGCGTCCCAGACCAGCATGCCCAACAGGCCAGCCACGCCTAGCGCCGCGACGCCGGCCAACGCCTTAAGGCCCAGGCTCACCGTCTCGCTGGCGATCTGCCGGCGCAGCAGGCCCAGGCTCAGGGTCTCGCTGGCGATCTGCCGCTGCAGCAGGCGCGCGTGGCGCAACAGCACCAGTCGGGCCGGGTTCGACGGGGCCAGCGCCTCGGCCTCCGCCTCCAGGGCCAGTTCGATCGGATCCAGCGTGCCCGGCGTCGTCGGGCGCGAGGCGGGGGGATCGGGCGGGACGACGATGTCGGTCATGTCAGCTCTTCCTCGCCAGCGGCGTCGTCAAAGCTTGCAACTGGGCGCGATCGCCCTCGGACAAGTCGAGCGCCCGCGCGGCGCGGAACTGCGCGCCGGCCTCGGCGCGCCGGCCCAGCTTCAGCAGGGCCTCGCCCCAGCGCAGGTGGTTGCGGCCCCACTTCGGCGCGAGCTTGTCGGCGGCGGCGAACTGCTCGACCGCCCCGGCCCAGTCGCCCTTTTTCATCAAAGCCTCGCCCCACAGCTCCAGCGGATCGGCCCAGCGCGGGCCCTTTTCCGCGGCCTGCCTGAAGCGGGCGATGGCGGCGTCGTAGCGGCCGCGCGCCATGAGGCTCTCGCCCCAGTCGGCGTAGGCGAACGGCAGGCTGGGCCCTTGGCGCACGGCTTCAGTGAACCAGCGGTCGGCGCCGGCCCAGTCGCCCGCGGCCGAGGCGACGACGCCGCGCATGCGCACGCAGGTGTAGCAATCAGTCGGCGTGGTCTCGATCAGGGCCTGGGCGCCGTCGGCATCGCCCAGACGGGCCATGCCGACGGCGACGTAGGGGGTCATGTTGCTGCGGAGCTCGATGCGCTCGCCCGCCTGGAGCACGGTCTCGTCGACGCTGTCCAACGCCGTGGCGAGCCCGCGCCAATCTTCCAGGGCGAGGGCGAGGGCGGCGTCGACGTAGGCGGTGCTCCAGGCCGTGACGGCCCTGGCGCGCGGGTCCGCGCCGGCTTGCGGCGGCGGGATTTGCGCCCGGCTGTCGCGCGCGGCGGCCAGGTCGTGGCCTGCGGCTTGAGCGTTGATCAGCGAGGGAAGGTACCAATCCTGGCCGCTAAGCCGCGCGGCCTCCTGGTAGCCGCGCGCCGCGCCGGCGTAGTCGCCGGTGAGTTCGGCGACGATCGCCGCCTCACCCGGAACCAGGTAGGCGAGCGCGGCCGGATCCAGGAACCGCTCGCCGCGCTCGCGCATGGTCTCCAGCGCCGTCCGGGAGTCGGCCAAGGCGGCTTCGTCGTGGCCGAGCAGCTGGCGCAGCGTGCTGCGGTCGGACCAGGCCATGCCGAACCTGGGCTCCTGCTCGATCGCGGCGGTGACGGTCCGAAGCGCGGCTGGTGCGTCGCCGTCGGCAGTGAACAGCCTCAGGCTCAGGGCCGTGTAGGCCCAAAGGCGATCCTCCGGAGCGCCGGCGAGGATCAAACGCCGGAGTAGCGCCTGCGACCGGCGCACCGACTCCATGTCGCCCGTCCGGTCCACGTACAAGGCGTACCGGTACGGCTGGGTGACGGCGTAGACGTCCTCGGCCGCGGCCTGGATCAGGGCGTCGAGTTCGGCGTCGGTTCCCTTATGGGTCTTGGCCGCCGCCGTGCCTGTACGGGCCGACAGGGCCAGGCCGCCCTCGGGCGTGCGGTAGATCTCGCCGCTGATCGAGGTCTGCCGGCCCAGCCACTGGACCAGCAGCCGGCGTAGTTCGCCCACCGACACGCCGGTCTCCGGAATCTGCACCCTGATGTCGCCGTTCCAGTTGTTGGCGTAGGTGTTGGGCGCGCGGTTGGAGGGGGTGGCCTCCTGCATCTCGCTCAGCCGGTCCAGCACCTTGCTGGCCACCACCTGGCCGGTGAGGCCGCGCTCGGCGAACTCCGGCGGCACCGAGAAGGGCTCGATGACCAGCCCGCGTTCGTTGCTGGCGTCCCACACCAGCATGCCCAGCAGGCCGGCCACGACCAGGGCGGCGACCCCGGCCAGCGCCTTCAATCCCAGCGTGATCCGCTCGCTGGCGATCCTTGTCGCCTCGCTGGTGATCTGCCGCTCCAGCAGGCGGGCGTGACGCACCAGCACCAGTCGCGCCGGATCGTCCGCCGGCAGGCCGGCGGCCTCCGCTTCCAGCGCCAGTTCGATCGGGTCCAGCGTGGTCGGCAGGTCGCCGGGCGGGACGGTGACGTCGGTCATGTCACGTCCTCGCTTGCGCCCGGGGCGACAACGCCTCCAACCTCGCGCGGTCGGCCGTGCTCAGGTCCAGGGACCGGGCGGCGCGGAACTGCGCGCCGGCCTCGGCGCGCCGGCCCAGCTTCAGCAGGGCCTCGCCCCAGCGCAGGTGGTTGCGGCCCCACTTCGGCGCGAGCTTGTCGGCGGCGGCGAACTGCTCGACCGCCCCGGCCCAGTCGCCCTTTTTCATCAAAGCCTCGCCCCACAGCTCCAGCGGGTCGGCCCAGCGCGGGCCCTTCTCGGCCGCCTGTTTGAAGCGGGCGATGGCGGCGTCGTAGCGGCCGCGCGCCATGAGGCTCTCGCCCCAGTCGGCATAGGCGAAGGGCAGGCTCGGCCCCTGCCGCACGGCCTGGGCGAACCAGCGGTCGGCGCCAGCCCAGTCGCCGGCGGTCGAGGCGATCACGCCGCGCGTGCGCATGCAGAGATAGCAGTCGGTCGGGGTGGTCGCGATCAGGGCCTGGGCGGCGGCGAGGTCGCCCTGTTTCGCCTTGGCCAGCGCCAGCCAGGGGGCCATGAGGGTCGACCAGGAGATGCGTTCGGCGGGGCTTAGCGCCTCCGGGGGGAAGCTCGCCGCGGCCCGTTCCAGCGCCGGCCAGTCCTCGCGTGCGAGGGCGACGCTCATGTCCATGGGCGCGTAGGTCCAGGCCTGAAGCGCCGCCGCGTGCGGGTCGGCCTGCGGCGTCGGCGCCGGCGCTTCGGCGCGGGCGGCCCGGGCGCCGGCCAGGTCGTGGCAGGCGGCCTGGGCGCTCACCAGGGC
>NZ_JAAIVC010000207.1 GCF_010975005.1 Caulobacter sp. 17J65-9
CCGGCGCCCCGTCCTCGCCGGGCTACGCCGCCCAGGCCGCCCAGGCGGCCGACGCGGCCGCCCGCGCCTTCGTCGGCCGCACGGTGGCGGAGATGGAGCAGCAGCTGATCCTGGACACGCTCGGCCACTGCCTGGGCAACCGCACCCACGCGGCCAACATCCTGGGCATCTCGATCCGGACCCTGCGCAACAAGCTGAACGAGTACGCCGCCGCCGGTGTGCCCGTCCCGGCCCCGCAGAGCGGCCTCAGCGCGGCCTGAAGCTAAGTGGCTGACCTCGGCATTCAGGGTCTGATGGCCGAGCGTCCCACGCCCAAGGAGGTGTGGGGCTGGCTGGCGCGCGGCGAGGTGGCGCTGGCGCTGGGCGTCGTGCTGATCGTGGTGCTGCTGATCGTGCCGCTGCCGGCCTTCGGGCTGGACGCGCTGCTGGCGCTGTCGATCACCTCGTCGGTGCTGATCCTGATGACCGCGCTTCTGATCAAGAAGCCGCTGGAATTCACCGCCTTCCCGATGGTGCTGCTGGTCGCCACCCTGTACCGGCTGGGCCTGAACATCGCCTCGGCGCGCCTGATCCTCAGCCACGGCCACGAGGGCGGGGAGTCGGCCGGCAAGATCATCGAGGCCTTCGGTCACCTGATGACCGGCGGCAACTTCGTCATCGGCGTGATCGTGTTCGCCATCCTGCTGGTGGTGAACTTCATGGTCATCACCAAGGGCTCGACCCGCATCGCCGAGGTGGCCGCGCGCTTCACCCTCGACTCCATGCCCGGCAAGCAGATGGCCATCGACGCCGACCTGTCGTCGGGCCTGATCGACGAGGCCGAGGCCAAGAAGCGCCGCAAGGAGCTCGAGCAGGAATCGACCTTCTTCGGGGCCATGGACGGCGCCTCGAAGTTCGTGCGCGGCGACGCCGTCGCCGGCCTGATCATCACCTTCATCAACGCCATCGGCGGCATGCTGATCGGCGTGGTCCAGCACGGCCTGCCCGCGGGCGAGGCGGCCAGCACCTACACCCTGCTGACCGTCGGCGACGGCCTGGTCACCCAGGTGCCGGCCCTGATCGTCTCGCTGGCGGCCGGCTTCCTGGTGTCGAAGGCCGGCGTCGAAGGCGCAGCCGACAAGGCCCTGGTGGTCCAGTTGGCCACCAACCCGGTCAGTCTGGGCATGGTCTCGGCCGCCTCGGGCGTGCTGGGCTTCATCCCGGGCATGCCGATCATCCCGTTCGCCGCCATCGCCATCGGCGCGGGCGTGCTGGCCTGGCGGCGCGGACACGCCAAAGCGCCGCCGCCGGAGCCGGTGGTGGAGACGGCCGCGGCCGCCGCCGACGTCGAGGAGCCGATCGGCCAGACCCTGGCCATCGACGACGTGAAGATCGAGCTGGGCTACGGCCTGCTCGGCCTGATCAACGACCTGGAGGGCCGTCGCCTCACCGACCAGATCCGCGCGCTCCGCCGGACCCTGGCCACCGAGTTCGGCTTCGTCATGCCGCCGGTGCGCATCCTCGACAACATGCGCCTGCCCAGCCAGGGCTATGCGCTGCGCGTCAAGGAGATGGAGGCCGGGCAGGGCGAGGTGCGCCTCAACCACCTGATGGCCATGGACCCGGCCGGCCGCCAGGTCGAGCTGCCGGGCGAGCACATGAAGGAGCCGGCCTTCGGCCTGCCGGCCACCTGGATCGACGAGAGCCTGCGCGAGGAAGCGACCTTCCGCGGCTACACCATCGTCGACCCGGCCACCGTGCTGACCACGCACCTGACCGAGGTGCTGAAGGAAAACATGGCCGACCTGCTCTCCTACGGCGAGGTGCAGAAGCTTCTGAAGGAGCTGCCGGCCGAGACCAAGAAGCTGGTCGACGAGCTGATCCCCGGCGTGGTCAGCGCCGCCACCGTGCAGCGGGTGCTGCAGTCCCTGCTGCGCGAGCGGGTGTCGATCCGCGATCTGCCGGCCATCCTGGAGGGCGTGGCCGAGGCCGCGCCGCACACCGCCAGCGTCACCCAACTGGTCGAGCACGTGCGCTCGCGCCTGGCCAAGCAGCTCTGCTTCCAGAACCGAGGCGAGGACGGCGCTCTGCCCATCGTCACCCTGTCGCCCGACTGGGACATGGCCTTCCAGGAAGCCCTGGTCGGCCCGGGCGAGGAGAAGCAGCTGGCCCTGCCGCCCTCGCGCCTGCAGGAGTTCATCCGCGGGGTGCGCGACACCTTCGAACGCGCGGCCATGAACGGCGACGCGGCGGTCCTGCTGACCAGCCCGGCCATCCGGCCCTACGTGCGCTCCCTGATCGAGCGCTTCCGCGGCCAGACCGTGGTGATGTCGCAGAACGAGATCCACCCCAAGGCCAGGCTTAAGACCGTGGGGCAGATTTGAGCGTTAGCTTCAAAGACCCAAGAGCAGTGACCGTCCGTCGCGCCTCTAAGGGTTTGCGCGCAAGCTTCGCCTTTGTTAGCTGAAACCGTACGCCTCCGGAGCGAGTCCATGGCTCGGCAAGAGAACTTCCGCCACCTCACGCGTCCCTCCAATCGCGAGTCGATGAAGGGGTTTCAGAAGACCTCGCCCGGCGAGCTGTTCTGGGACCTGATCACCTTCGACAAGCTGATGACCGGACCGGTGGTCCACATCATCTACTGGGCGGGCCTGTGCCTGATCCTCCTGGCCGGCTTCTCGGTGGTGGGCGGCGCCTTCGGCATGGCGCTCCGCGAAGGCGGCATCATGGGGTGGATGCTGGCCATTCCGGTGGTGGTCATGGGCATGCTCGCCCTGGCCGCGGGCGCCCTGCTGTGGCGGGCGTTCTGCGAGTTCTACGTCGCCATCTTCCGCATCTCCGACGACCTGCGCGCCATCCGCAACGCGACCGACCGGGGCGGCCCGACCGTCTCGCCGCTGACCTCGCCCTTGCCGAAGGAAGAAAAGGTCAGCCAGGGCTGACGCCCGCCACGCGCTGAAGTTTCGACGGCCGCCTACGGGCGGCCGTTTTCGTTTCAGGCCAGCGCCCGCGCGAACGCGCGCGCCCCAGCCTTCGGGCGGCCGTCGTCGTCGAACAGCAGCGGGCGGTCGGGCAGGGGGCCGCTGGCGTTCGGCGGGCGGCGCAGCCAGGAATCCCTGTCGCGCGCGCCCCACGCCGTCAGGCCGAACCGCTGGGCCTCGGGCAGGTCCATGACCGCCTCGACCGCCTCGGCGACCAAAGCCGTCTGGCGCGTCTCCAGCTCGCCGCGGCGCAGGGCCGAGAGGCGGTCGACGTTGAGGCTGACGTCCAGCTCCGACACGTGCACCGGCAAGCCGAGGCTGGCGAGCTCGCGCACGGTCGCCCTGATCGCGCCGGGCTCGAGATCGGCGGTCAGATGGGTCTGGGTGCCCAGCCCGCCAAGCGGCGCGCCGTCCTTCAGCAGGTCCTCGGCCAGCCGCAGGAAGGCGGCCCGCTTCTTCGGGCGTTCGAGATTGTAATCGTTCAGCAGCAGCGGCGCGGTCGGGTCGGCCTCGCGCGCGTGCTCGAAGGCCAGGCGCACGTAGTCCATGCCCAGCACCTGACGCCACAGGCAGTCGCGATAGCCCTCGCCGTCGTCGTTGACCGGCTCGTTCACGACGTCCCAGCCGGCGAGGCGCCCGCGATAGCGGCCGGCCACGTCCGCTACGTACTTGCGGTAGGCCGCCGCGAAGGCGGCGCGGTCGCCGGCCAGTCGCTCGAAGGCGGGCGAGGACTGCGCGTACCAGATCAGGGTGTGGCCGAAGACCTTCAGCCCCCGCGCCTCGGCTGCGGCGACCAGCCGGTCGGGACGGGAGAAGTCGAGCGCGCCGTCCGCAGCCAGGACGGCCTCCATCTTCATCTCCCACTCGGGGGTGACGCGATCGAACTGGGCTGTGACCAGCTCGGTCCAGCCGAGGTCGTCGAACTGGCCGGTCATGGCCGCGACCCCGACCGGGAAGGGGGCGCTCTTCAGCGCCGGCGGCGGGGCTTCCGGCGCCGCGCGGGCGTCGCAGGCGGACAGGGCCAGGGCGGACAGCAGAAGGGCGCGTCGGGTCTGGCCCGCGCGCCCCTCGAACTCAGGAACCTGGTCGGTCGGGATCACCGACCGGCGCGGCGAAGCGCCAGCTCGTCCAGGGCGGCGCCTTCCAGCTTGGCCTGCACGGCCAGCTTGTTCAGGCGGCTCATCTCGGCGACGTGCTCGAACTTCTTCTGCTCTTCGAAGGCGCGGGTCAGCGCGTCGCGCACGCCCTGCTCCTCGATGGCCACCACGTCCAGCTCGGCCATGGCGGCGGCGCGGCGGATCTCCCAGCCCTTCAGGTAGGCCGGCATCAGCATGGCGGCGTGGGCGTCGTCGCGGGCGCGCTCGCGCTCGACCTCGGCCTCGGCGTCCAGCACCGCGACGCGCATCTCGGCGGAGGCGCGGCGGGTGGCGACTTCGGCCATGCGCTTCTGCAGCGTCTCGACCTCGTAGGTCGACAGGCGGATCAGGGAGTGCGCCCACTTGCTCATGCGGCGTGTCCTTCGGTCAGGATGGAATGGAGGTGCGCGAAGGACTCGTCGAGGCGGGTGACCTCGTCCTTGCCCTGGCGCAGAAAGTCTTCGACGGCCGGATTGAGCCGGATGGCGCGGTCCACCATCGGGTCCGCGCCCGTACGGTAGGCGCCGATGCGGATCAGCTCTTCCATGTTGGAGTAGGCCGACAGCACCTCGCGCGCGCCGCGCACGATCTCGCGCTCGTGCGGCAGCTGGCAGCCCGGCATGGTCCGGCTGATCGACTTCAGCACGTCGATGGCCGGGAAGCGGCCGCGCTCGGCGATCGAGCGGCTCATGACGATGTGGCCGTCCAGGATGCCGCGCACGGCGTCGGCGATCGGCTCGTTGTGGTCGTCGCCGTCCACCAGCACGGTGAACAGGCCGGTGATCGGGCCCGCCTGGCTGCCGTCGGCGCGGATCGGGCCGGGCCCGGCGCGTTCCAGCAGCTTCGGCAGCTCGGTGAAGACGGTCGGCGTATAGCCCTTGGTGGTCGGCGGCTCGCCGGCGGCCAAGCCGATCTCGCGCTGGGCCATGGCGAAGCGGGTGACCGAGTCCATCAGGCACAGGACTTCCAGGTCCTGGTCGCGCAGGAACTCGGCGATGGCCATGGTCATGTAGGCCGCCTGGCGACGCTTCAGGGCCGGCTCGTCGGAGGTGGCGACCACGACGATGGCGCGGCGCAGGCCGGCTTCGCCCAGGGTCTCCTCGATGAACTCGCGGACTTCGCGGCCCCGTTCGCCGATCAGGCCGACCACGACGGCGTCGCAGGTGGCCTCGCGGGCCAGCATGGACAGCAGCACCGACTTGCCGACGCCCGAGCCCGCGAACACGCCCAGGCGCTGGCCGCGGCAGCAGGTGGTGAACACGTCCATGGCGCGCACGCCCAGGTCCAGCCGCTCGCCCACCCGGGCGCGGGCGTGGGCGGACGGCGGCGCGGCGCGCAGCGGATAGGCGGCCTGGCCGGTCGGCAGCGGGCCCAGCCCGTCCACCGGCTGGCCGAAGG
>NZ_JAAIVC010000208.1 GCF_010975005.1 Caulobacter sp. 17J65-9
GGCCGAGGCCCGCGCGGCGCTGGCCGAGGCGCGCGACCGCCTCGCCCGCGACGCCGTCCCGCCGCCCCCGCCCAAGGCGCGCAACAGGCCCGACCCGGCCTTCGAAGCGGCCTATCTCGCGCGCGAACGGTTGGCCAAGGAGGGCGCGGAGCTGCTGGACCGCTGGGCCCCGGTGATCGAGGCCCGCGCCCTGGTCGCCGAGGGCAAGGCGGCGCAGGCCCTGCCGCTGGCGCAGGGCGTGACTTTGGACGAGCCGCGCCTGCGCGCCGACCTGATGAACGCGGTGCGCGCGGGCCTGCCCGCGGCCGAGCAGGCGAAGCTGCCGGCCCCGGCCCAGCTCCCGACCCGCCACGACCTGCTGGCCCGCCTGCCGAAGTCCATCGTGCTGGCCTTCCTGATGGAGAGCCTGCCGCAGGCCGAGCGGGCTGAGGACCTGCCGCGCTACAAGGCCGGCGCGGTGTCGGCCTGGAGCGGCTGGGACATCGATCCGCGCACGGACGGGGTGAAGGTCACCTTCCGCCACAACGGCACCGCGCCCGCCGCGGTCGAGGAGATGGCCCTGCTGCGCGCCGCCGAGGCGGCGCTGGCGGCCGGCAAGCCCGGCATGGTGGTGCTCGACCGCAAGGACCTGCGCCAGATGCTGGTCCAGACCTACAACGGCGTGCCGACGGGTGCGGCCACCCCGGCCGGCTTCTCCACCGAGCTGGAGGTGCGCTTTGTGGACGCCGCGAGCGGCGGCGGCGGCGACGGCTACGGCGGCGGCTGGCGGGTGCTGGACGCGGCCGCCGTGCGCGCGGCCCTGGCCCCGGCCTATCCGGCGCGGACGGCGGAGCGGTGAGGGGCTCCTTCTCCCCTTGAGGGAGAAGGAGGGACCCGCGCGCCGGAGCGCAGCGGAGGCTTGCGCGGGAGGATGAGGGGTCTCGCGACGGCGCCGCTGCCTTCGTTCCACGGCTTTGAAGCGCGGCGCGACCCCTCATCCTCCCGCGCGGACCTGCGGGCTGGCGCCCTCCGGTGCGCGGGCTCCGTCCTTCTCCCTCAAGGGGAGAAGGAGCCGCGCGTCAGCCGCTGGTCGTGATCGTGACCGCGCCCTTCGAGTCGCACGCGACGAAGCGGTCGGTGCCGGGGCGCACGCAGGCGGGCTCGGCGCGTTCGGCCGGGCTGAGGCGTTTGAGGCGGGCCTCGCGCTCGGCCAGGGTGCGGGTCAGCTCGGGCGCGTCGCCCGGGTTGGGGAACTTGGCCAGGGTGGCGCGATCGCGGGCGATCAGGGCTTCGATGAGCTCGCCCTTGGTCAGGGCGCGGACTTGCTTCGTCTGGGCCTCGGCGGTGGCGGCTAGGATCAGGGCGAGGGCGGGGAACGCGACGCAAGCGAGGGTACGGAACGAACGGGTCATGGGGCAGGGCTCCGTGTGTGTCGGTGCGCATTTCGTGCGACGCCGGCGGGGCCTCGTCTGTGCTCGTGCGACCGGGGCCGCCCGGCGTGCGGTGAAGCTGTGGGTCAGCGCAGCTGGGCCTGGATCGCCTTCAGATCCAGCGCGCGCACCGCGCCGCGCAGGATCGGCCCGAGGTCGCGGTGGTCGTCGCGATGGTCGATCGGCTCGGAGATCACCACCAGCTGGATCGCCGTCTTCGGCAGCCTGGGGTCGAAGTAGCTCGGGTCGTAGGCGACCACGTACTCGGCCCCGGCCACGGTGCAGGGCGTGAAGGTCCCGTACTTGAACTCGTTGCTGCGGCAGGCCCGCTCCATGCGTTGGGCCGGCGACAGGGCGGCGAGCTCGGCCTCGCGCTTGCGGACGTTCTCGTAGAGCTTCGGCGCGTCGGCCGGGTTGGGGAACTTGGCGGCGTCGGCGCGCGCCTCCCGGATACGCCGCTCCAGCACCTCGGCCTTGGTCACGTGCCGCCAGGGCTGCTTGCCGGGCTTGGTCAGGACAATGTGGTCGCGCGAGCTGAAGCGCACGACCGTGAAGCCGTCGCGGGTCGAGCCCGCCGCCGGCAGGCCGTAGTGGCCCGAGCCGTCCTCGTTCGGATTGGAGAACAGGGCGCCCGGGTCGTTGACCGTGACCTTCACGCTGGGGCCTTCGCCCGAGCCGCGCCAGGTCCCGGCCGCGTCGGGCTGCTCTTCGTTGCGATGAATGGCCAGGGCCAGCAGGGTCGCCTGGGCGGTGGCCGGGGCGCCCGTCAGCCCCTCGGTCGGCGGCGAGATCAGCACCGTGCGGTAGAAGCCGAAGCCGTGCGGTTCGGCGAGCGCCGGGGTGGCCGTCAGCGGGCCGAAGACCAGGGCGTCGACCGCCGCGCCCATCTTGCGGGCCTCGACGTTGGCGACCCCGCCCCAGCGGACCTGCACGTTCGGCCCGCTGACGCGGCCCTTGAGGTCGGGATGGGCGAGCCTGGCGCGACCGGCCGCCCAGTCGGCGTCGTCGCGCGCGGCGGCCGGCGCGGCCAGGGCGAGGAGGGGGATCAGGGCGAGGGCGAGCGAGCGCATGGCGGGGCTCCGGGGAGGGAGCCCCAGTCGTGCGGGGCGGCGAGCGGGACCGTTAAGCGCCCTGCGACGAGGGCCCGGTTCGGCGCGACGAAGCTCAGGCCTGCACGTACACCCAGGCCGTCCCGCCGGCGCGGAGCTGAGCCGCCACCCGGCGGTAGTCGTCGACCTCGTAGTCGTCAGCCGCCGCCAGTTCGGCCGGCGTGATCAGGAACACCGTGCCCTCGACCGCGTCGTCCGGCGCGCCCGCGACCAGGATCGGGTGACGGTCCGAGCCTGAGGCGGCGATCACCGCCTCGTCGGTGATCTTCACCCACTCCAGCCGCCAGCCGGTCAGGGCGTCGGCCCGACCCTCCAGCCGCCGCCCGAAGGTCGAGATCTGCACCTCGGCCTGCTGCAGGGTGCCGTAGGAGAACAGGCGCTCGGTGGTCTCGGCGGTCATGGGCGGTTCTCCTACAGCTTCAGGCCCAGCCGCGGGCCGACGGCGATCATGGCGAAGTACAGGCCGATGGTGACCGCGCAGCCGAAGCCGAGCGTCGGCCAGAACGGCGCGCCGCGACGCAGCAGGGCCGGCATGATCAGGAACATCGGCAGGGACGGCAGCACGTACCAGAAGGTGGCCTCGACGTGGGCGGCCATGCGCACCGGATCGTGCGTGTCCCGCCACAGCCACATCATGCCCATCACCGAGATCAGCGGCAGCGAGGCGACCAGGGCGCCGAAGGGCGGGCTGCGCTTGGCGATCTCCGACACCAGCACGATGATCACGCCGGAAATCGCCGCCTTCAGGATCAGGTAGTACACGCGGCCTCCGTCGGATGCGGCGCGACCATGGCCTGATTCAGGAGCTGGTTTTAGCGCGGACCGAAGCCGCCGGCCGATCGGTTGATGCGCCGAACGTAGTCAACGAACGTTGACATCTAAACGTTATTGGTTGATCGGACCCGGCATGAAGAAGGCCTCCGAGTACCGCCAGCACGCCGACGAATGCCGCCAGCTCGCCAACCGCATGGGCGTGGGCGAGCACCGCGACCAGCTGCTGGAGATGGCGGCGACCTGGGAAGCGCTGGCGGCCGACCGCGAGGCGCTGGTGACCCGCCACCCCGAACTGACCCAAGACGGGGAGGGGACGGGGAAGGGGAAGGCGTAGGGCCTCTCACAGTTCGTCATGTCGGCCGGAGGTCCGCGCAGCGCGGCCGGAGAGCCGGGACCCAGCAAGCTCGATCTGAAACCGTGCTCTCCCTCCCCTTTATGGGGAGGGACAGGCCGCGTCAGCGGCCAGGGTGGGGAAGTGTCGACCGTTCCCCACCCGGTCCCTTCGGGACCACCCTCCCCATAAAGGGGAGGGAGAACGCTTTCTATTTTTCCCGAACCACCTTCCCGCCCTTCATCACGAACACCGGCTTGCCCGCCGCGGCGATGTCGGTGGTCGGGTCGCCCTGCACCGCCACCAGGTCGGCGTAGAGCCCGGGCTTCACCTTGCCGACCCGGTCCTGCCAGCCCAGCACCTTGGCGTTGACGGCGGTGGCGGCGGTCAGGGCCTCGGCCGGGGTCATGCCCTCGCGGACCATCCAGGTCAGTTCGCGCGCGCTGTCGCCGTGGCGGAACACGCCGACGTCGGAGCCCAGGCCGATCACCACGCCCAGCTTGCGCGCGGTGTGGAAGGCCTTGTCGGCCGCGGCCATGTCGGCGGTGGGCGGGCTTTTGCCGGCGACGTAGCCCTGGAAGTACTGGCCGTAGGCCTCGTGGGCGGTCAGGGTCGGCATGAAGGCCACGCCCTTCTCGGCCATCAGGCGGAAGGTGGCCTCGGTGACGAACTGGCCGTGCTCGATGGTGTCGACGCCGGCCAGCACCGCGCGGCGCGCGCCCTCGTCGGTCGACGCGTGGGCGGCCACGGGGCGCTTCAGGTCGTGGGCGGCGGCGACCAGGGCCTTCAGCTCCTCCAGCGAGAAGGTGGCCATCGGCTCGCCGTTCGGGCCGACCCGATAGTCGGCGTAGACCTTGATCCAGTCGGCCCCGTCGGCGGCCTGTTCGCGCACGGCCGCCACGATCTCGTCGACCCCGGAGACCTCCTGGGCGCCCTGCGGCGGATCGAAGTCGCCGCTGTAGTTCTTCCGAGCCGGGCCGTAGGCGCCGCGCGCGACGATGGCGCGCCCGGCGATCGCCAGGCGCGGGCCCTCGATCATGCCGGAGTCGATCGCGCGCTTCAGCGACAGGTCGGCGTTGCCCGCGCCCTCGGTGCCGAGGTCGCGTTCGCTGGTGAAGCCGGACTGCAGGGTGGCCGCGGCTTGCGCGCCGGCGCGCAGCGTGCGGGTGGCCAGGGTCTCCTTCAACACCTGATCGTCCCAGCGGGTCTCGTCGTAGGGGTGCAGGAACAGGTGCGAGTGGGCGTCGATCAGGCCGGGCAGCAGGGTCGTGCCGGGCAGGTCGACCACGCGGGCGCCGGCGGGCGCTGCGATCTGCGCGGCCGGGCCGACGGCGGCGATCTTGTCGCCGGTGACCAGCACCGCCCAGCCGGCGTGCGCCTGACCGTCCTCGGCGGTGAACACCCGGTCGGGCTTGAGCAGCGTGCTGGCCGGCTCGGCCGCGTGGGCGGGGGCGCTGAGCGCGAGGGCGGCGAGGGCGGCCGCGAAGAGGCGTCGCACGACGGCGGTCTCCGGAAGGTTCGTACGCCGGTATGGCGGAGCGGGCGGGGCCTGTGAACCCTCTCCCGCCTGGGCGGGAGAGGGCAGGGTGAGGGTAGGGGAGACTCAGGCGTCGGCCGTTGGCGGCGCGGACAGGTCCCCCTCACCCTGCCCTCTCCCCCGCGAGCGGGGGAGAGGGTTCGCGCCGCGCTACCGCCCGTAGATCCGGTCCAGCGTCTCGGCCACCGTCACCAGCCGCTCGGCCTCGTGGTCGTACCGCTCGCCCGCGGCCAGCCGCTCGGCCCAGGCCACCGCCGCGCGGCCGCCCCAGGCG
>NZ_JAAIVC010000209.1 GCF_010975005.1 Caulobacter sp. 17J65-9
CCGCCTGCACCGCCTTGCGCGCGCGCCAGGCGGCGGGGAGGCCGGCCAGGCCCGCCTTCAGCCCCCGCCAGGCGGCGCGTTCGCCCTTCAGGGCCGAGCCCGCGACCAGGCCCGCGACCGCCGCAAGATGCAGCGGCAGGGTTAGCGCCAGCAGCAGGGGCGGGGTGTTCTTCACATAGGTCCACAGGCGGTTGCGCACGCCGTGCCACAGGGCGAAGTCCGACCGCGCGCCCAGGGTCGAGGAGCCGACGTGGCGGACCACGGCGTCGGGGACCAGCCGCACGCGCTCGCCGCGCAGCCGCAGCCGGTAGCCCAGGTCCATGTCCTCGCAGTAGCAGAAGAAGGCCTTGTCGAAGCCCCCGAGGTCGAGGAACAGGGCCCGCTCCACCAGCATGGCGGCGCCGCAGGCGGCGAACACTTCGCCCGCCGGCACGCGCTCCGGACGCGCGCGGCCGTAGCCCGCCCGGTAGGGCACGCCGGCCAGGGTCATGGCGTCGCCGGCGCCGTCCAGCACGCCCGGGTCGTGCTCGGCGACCTGCAGGGAGGTGAAGCAGCGCACGTCGGGTCGCGCGTCCGCCGCCTTGACCAGGGCTTCCAGCCAGTCGGGCTCTGCAAAGGCGTCGGGGTTGAGCAGGGCCAGCCAGCGTCCACGCGCGGCCTCGGCGGCGCGGTTGTTGGCTTCGGCGAAGCCGAGGTTCTCGCCGAATTCGAGCAGGCGCAGGGTCGGGTCGGCGGCGGCGGCCGTCTGGGCCGCGCCGTCCTTCGAACCGTTGTCGGCCAGCAGGACTTCGAAGTCGGGATAGGTCTGGGTCTTCAGGGCGGCGAGGCAGCGGGCCAGCACCGGGCCGCTCTCGTAGGCGACGATCAGGACGCTGACCGCCGGACCGCTCATGCCGCCGCTCGCAGCCATTCGGCCCGCACGTCGGGATCGTCTTCCCGTTCCAGCCGTGAGGCGGCGGCTGCGGCGAACCGGTCGGGCGCCAGGCGCGACAGGGCCCAGGCGGCGGCCCCGCGCACGACCGGGGCGGGGTCGTCCAGCAAGCGCTCGGCGGCGACCGCCAGCGCGGGGTCTTCGGAGTTGCCGATGGCGTAGAGCACGTTGCGCACGAAGCGGTCGCGGCCGATGCGCTTGACCGGCCCCTTGGCGAACAGCTCGCGGAAGCCCGGATCGTCGAGCCCGGCCAGATCCTCCAGCCGGGGCCCGCGCAGGGCGTCGCGCGCCTGCAGCTTCAGCTCTCGCCCGGCCTGGGCGAACTTGTTCCAGGGGCAGACCGCCAGGCAGTCGTCGCAGCCGTAGATCCGGTTGCCGGCCGCCTCGCGATAGCGCACCGGCCAGGGCCCGGCGTGCTCGATGGTCAGGTAGGACAGGCAGGCCCGCGCATCGAGCTGGTAGGGCGCGGGGAAAGCCCCCGTCGGGCAGGCGTCCAGGCACGCCCGGCACGAGCCGCAGTGGTCGCGCTCCGGCGCGTCCGGCTCCAGCTCCAGCGTGGTCAGGATCGAGCCCAGGAACAGCCAGGAGCCGAACTCGCGCGACACCAGGTTGGTGTGCTTGCCCTGCCAGCCCAGCCCGGCCGCCTGGGCCAGCGGCTTTTCCATCAGGGGCGCGGTGTCGACGAACACCTTCAGCTCGCAGCCGGCCCCCTGGGCCAGCCAGCGGCCCAGCTGCTTCAGCCGCTTCTTGACCACGTCGTGGTAGTCGTCGCCCTGGGCGTAGACCGAGATCACGCCCCGGGCCTTGTCCTTCAGCGCCTCCAGGGGATCGGCGTCAGGGCCGTAGTTGACCCCCAGCACGATCGCCGAGCGCGCGCCCTCCCACATGGCCTTCGGGTGGACGCGGCGCTCCAGCGTCTCCTCCATCCAGCCCATGGCGCCATGACGGCCCAGAGCCACGAATTCCCGCAGCCGGTCGGACGCCGGCCAGGGGGCCTCGACCGAGGCGAACCGGCAGACGTCGAAGCCGAGCGCCAGGGCTTCCGCGCGAATGGTCTCGCGCAGGTCAGTTTTGTAGGTAGGCCCGGCGCTGGGCGTCGATAGTGAGGCGCTTTTCAACAAGGGTTCCGATGTGGTCGCCGGTGGCGATCAGGCTGTCCAAGTCTATCGCACCCGGCGCGTCGATGCGTGCCGCCAAATCGATGAAGGCCGCCGCGATCTCGCGCTCGGCCGCTGCGCTCTCGGGATAGGTGGCGAGCATCTTCTCGATCCCGGCCAGCAGCGGGGTGCCCGCCAACTCGGGGAACAGCCGGGATTGGGCGAGCGTGGTCCGGGTCGCTTTCTCCATAGACCTTGTCGAAAGCTCGACCGCGGTTGCCTGTTGGCGCAAGCGTGCGGCCAGTGCCGCTTCGTCTAAAGGCTGATCGAGCAGCAGGGTCTTTTCCGCCTGCAGCAAGGCGATCATGGCGAGGTTCGAGTGGCGGCTGGCGTCCATCAGGTCCCGCTGTGGATGCCCTGGCGCGGCGGCGAGGGTCGAGGCGGAGATCATCTGGTTCTCCCCTTCGATCATCGCGATGGTGACGTCCATCATCTCGCCCGTGATGCTTGCGGCCGCCTTTTCATCGCCCCCGGCCGTGGCGGCGATCCGCTTGATCATCCGGTCCGCGAGGGCACGGTTCTGGGACAGGTATCGGGCCACGATGGTCGGCGTGTCGGCAATCTTGGCGACCCGCGCTGTCAGGTCGGGCATGGGCGCCGGCGGAAGGGGCACGGCCGCGATCTCGTCGAAGCGCTTCTGAATCGCGTCCCAGCGCTGCTTCTGCTCCTCGCTCCAGCGCTGCGCCCAAGCGGCGCCGTCCTTGCGGCGTCCGCTTTCGTAATACGCGCCGGCGGTCTCAAGAGCGTCGGTCAGCTCCGTCAGCGCGTCCGTCTGGTCGTTCACCGACGCGTAGTAAGCCTGGGACCAGAGTGCGACCTGGGCGATGTAGGCCTGCACCTTGGCGGCGGTCGCGGGGTCTGAGGCGACGGGGGCGGCCGGCGCGGCCGATGCGAGCTCGGGCCACGCCGCGCCCAGGACGAGCGCCGCCGTGGCGGCCGCCAGCTTCTTCATGTGACTCCCCCCCGAAGTCAGAAATCCAGGTCGTCGTAGTGCTCGGCCGGCGGAATGCCGGGCTGGCGGTCGGCCAGCAGCGGGCGGAAGCAGGGACGCGACTTGATCTTCGAGTACCAGGTCTTCAGCGCCGGATAGTCCCGCCAGGGGACCTCGCCGAAATAGTCCAGCACCGACAGGTGCGCGGCCGCGGCGATGTCCGCCAGGCTGAGCCTGCGGCCGGCCAGCCAGTCGCGCGCCTGCAGCAGCTCGTCGAAATAGCCGAGGTGGCGGCGCAGGGCCTCGCGGCCGGCGCGCATGGCCGGCATGTCCGGCGGGCCCAGGCGCAGCAGCCGCTTCTCCATCTTCTCGTGGAGCAGCAGCGCGTTGACCTCGTAGTCGAACTTCTTGTCGAACCACTGCAGCAGGCGGCGCGCCTCGGCCCGCTCGGCCGCGGACGGAGCCAGCAGGGCGTCGCCCTTGGCGGTCTCTTCCAGGTGGTCGAGGATGGCGCGGGTCTCGCACACGACCAGCTGACCGCGGTCGGTCTCCTCGACCAGCACCGGGGTCAGGCCGGAGGGATTGAGCGCCTCGAACTCGGGGTTCGGCTCCCAGTAGCGGACCACCACCTCGTCGAAGTCGAGGCGCTTCTCGCCCAGCGCCAGCCGCGCCTGACGCGAGGCCGGATCGAGCGGAAAGTGGTGCAGGGTACGCCGCGGGGTCATGTCCGATCCGATGCGCCCGGGCTTCTTAAGGACTCGTTCACCGCAACCGCCTCCGGCTCAGGATTCCGGGGTCGCCTGTGGAGAATGCGCCGCCGCCGTCTCCTGGAACGCGCCGCCGTGCGGTTCGGCCCGGCCGCGCGGGTCGGGGTGGATCAGGATGTCGGCGGCCGGGTACTCGGCCAGGATGCGGTTTTCGGCCTCGACCAGGATGGCGTGGGCGGCTTCCAGGGTCAGGGCCGGGTCGAGGTCGGCGTGGAACTGGATCATCACGTAGGGGCCGGCGACGCGGGTGCGCAGCTGGTGCACGCCGGTCATCTGCGGATCGGCCAGGGCCAGCTCGACGATGCGCGCCCGCGCCTCGACCGGCAGGCCCTTGTCCATCAGGTGGTCGGCCGCCTCGCGCAGCACGCCGATCGCGCCCCAGACCAGCCAGGCGGCGACCGCCAGGCCAGCGAAGGCGTCGAGCTGGGGCAGGTTGAGGAAGGCCGCTCCGGCGATGCCGGCGATCGCCGCCAGGTTGGAGGCGAGGTCGGCGAAGTAGTGGGCCCGGTCGCCGCTGACCGCCACCGACCCGGTCTTCTTCAGCGCGCGGGTCTGGGCCGCGACCAGCAGCAGGGTCAGCACGATCGACAGGACCATCACCGCCAGCGCCCATCCGCCGTGCTCGACCGGCCGCGGGTCGGCCAGGCGCGCCACCGCCTCGCGCCCCACAAGGGCGGCCGAGGCGAACACCAGGCAGGCCTGCACCAGCGAGGCGAAGGCCTCCGCCTTGCCGTGGCCGAAGCGGTGCTCGGCGTCCGGCGGCACGACGGCGTAGCGCACGGCCAGGAAGGTGCCGAGCGAGGCGGCCAGGTCCAGCGCCGAATCCGCCAGCGAGGAGAGCAGGGCGACCGAGCCGCTGGCCGACCAGGCGGCCGCCTTCGCGCCCACCAGGATCAGGGCGGTGAGCACCGAATAGGCGGTGACCCGCCGCGTGATCGCGGCGCTTTCGGCGGGCGGGGTGGTCCCCGGGACGGCGTGGCCTTGGCTCATAATTTCGCCTGCTCGCGTAAACGTGACTGTTCACGGGCCGATTACGCGCTTCTGGAGCGAATCAAAACGGCCGAGCTTGCGTTATGGTCTGTCAATCTTGACCGGGCAGGGGTCAACCATGACGACCAGCGCGCGTTCCTGGCTCTCGCGGCCTGAAGTCCTGGAGCGGCTGGGGGTGAAGCCCCAGACGCTTTACGCCTACGTCAGCCGCGGCCGCATCGCGGCCCGGCCCGATCCCGACGACCCGCGCCGCAGCCTTTACGCCGCCGAGGACATCCACCGCCTGCTGGACCGCACGGCTCAGTCCGCCCGGCGCACCGCGCGCGACCTGGAGCCGGCGGCCGCGCGCGGCGAGGCGGTGGTGGAGAGCGCGCTCACCTCCTTCGCCGACGGCAAGCTGTGGTTCCGCGGCAAGGACGCCGCCGCCCTGGCCGAGGCCTCGACCCTCGAGCAGGCGGCCCGCTGGCTGTGGGACGGCGAGGAAGATCCGTTCGCCGACATGAAGCCCCGCGTCGACGTGGTGTTTCCGGGCGGCCCGCGCGGGCGGGCCTTCGCCGCCCTGGCCCGCCGCGCCGACGAGGACGCCCCCTGCGCCGGGCGCAGCACCCGCTCGCTGCGTCGCGAGGC
>NZ_JAAIVC010000020.1 GCF_010975005.1 Caulobacter sp. 17J65-9
GTCCAGTTCGGTCAGGCGCCGGCTCAGGCGGCCCACGCGCTCGGGATCACGGGCCGGGGCGACCTCCGCCACCGCCACGCCTTCCGCGCCCGGCGCCGGGGTCGCGAGCGCCTTGGCGGCCTCGGTCAGGCCGGCGCGGCCGGCGTCGAGATAGGCGTCGAGCTCGAGGATGAAGGTCTTGGCCTGGTCGTGCAGGGCGTTCAGCGCCTTGACCTTGTGGCTCAGGCGCTCGGCGCGCTCCTTCAGGTCGCCTTCCAGGCCCTCGATCATGGCCGCGGCTTCCTCGAAGCCCGCGCGGAATTTCTTCAGGCGGCCGGCGTGGCTGGCGAACAGGCCGCGCGCCTCCAGCGTGGAGGCGTCCAGGGCGTCGATGGTCTTGGCGGCGCGCTTCAGGATCTCGGCGGATTCGGCCACGTCGCGGCCGCGCACCTCGGCCAGCAGCCGCTCGGTGCTGGCGGTGACTTCGCGCCGCGCGCGCTCGCCGAACAGCACCACCGCTTCGGCGTCGTTCAGGTCCAGGCTGTTGCGGATCGCCGCCACCCGCGAAGCGTCGGCGGCGCGCAGCACGTCAGGTTTCGGCGCGGTCGCCACAGACATTGATCAGCCTCCCGTGCCGCCGGCCGTCGCCGACCGGCGGTGTCCCCGGGGCGACTATGCCAGCGTTTTTAACGTTTCGGAAACCGTAAAGGCTGCCTCCGTTTTCGCCGTCACTTCGTCCAGCGTCACGCCGGGGGCCAGCTCGATCAGCTCCAGCCCGCCGCCGTTCGGCTTCACGTCGAACACGGCCAGGTCGGTGACGATGCGGTTGACCACGCCAGCCCCGGTCAGCGGCAGGGTGCAGCGCTTCAGCACCTTGGACTGGCCGTGCTTGTTGGCGTGCTCCATGACCACGACCACGCGCTTGACGCCGGCCACCAGGTCCATGGCCCCGCCCATGCCCTTCACGAGCTTGCCCGGGATCATCCAGTTGGCGATGTCGCCGTTCTCGGCCACTTCCATCGCGCCCAGGATCGACAGGTCGATGTGGCCGCCGCGGATCATGGCGAAGCTGTCGGCCGACGAGAAATAGACGCTCTCCGGCAGCTCCGTGATGGTCTGCTTGCCGGCGTTGATCAGGTCGGCGTCCTCATCCCCCTCGTAGGGGAAGGGACCCATGCCCAGCATGCCGTTTTCCGACTGCAGGGTGACGGTCATGCCCTTGGGGATGTAGTTGGCCACCAGGGTCGGGATGCCGATGCCCAGGTTGACGTAGAAGCCGTCGCGCAGCTCCTTGGCGGCCCGTTCGGCCAGTTGGTCGCGCGTCCAGGGCATCAGGCCGTCTCCCGCTTGCGCACGGTGCGCTGCTCGATCCGCTTCTCGAAGGTGCTCTTCACGATCCGGTCGACGTAGATGCCGGGCGTGTGGATCTGATCGGGCTCCAGCGAGCCGACCGGCACGATCTCCTCGACCTCGACCACGGTGGTCTTGCCCGCCGTCGCCATCATCGGGTTGAAGTTCCGGGCGGTCTTGCGGAACACCAGGTTGCCGGCCTCGTCGGCCTTCCAGGCCTTGACGATGGCCAGATCGGCGACCAGGCCGGTCTCCATCACGTACTTGCGGCCGTTGAACTCGCGCACTTCCTTGCCTTCGGCCACCAGGGTGCCGACGCCGGTGGCGGTGAAGAAGGCCGGGATGCCGGCGCCGCCGGCGCGGATGCGCTCGGCCAGCGTGCCCTGCGGGTTGAACTCCAGCTCGAGCTCGCCGGACAGGTACTGGCGCTCGAACTCCTTGTTCTCGCCCACGTAGGACGAGACCATCTTCTTGATCTGCTTGGTCCACAGCAGCAGGCCGAGACCGAAGTCGTCCACGCCCGCGTTGTTGGAGATGACCGTCAGACCCTTCACGCCCGATTCGCGCAGGCCGAGGATCAGGTTTTCGGGAATGCCGCAAAGCCCGAAGCCGCCGGACATGACGGTCATGCCGTCGAACACCAGGCCGTCGAGCGCCGCCTTGGCGTCGGGGTACACCTTACGCATCGTGGATCTTTCTCCTGCGCCGCCCGCTGTCCTTAGGGAAAGCCATCCCGCCGCGCAACATGCTGCACTGCGAAGACCGAACACGATCATTGATCGACGGTGTCCGTGCTTGCCGGGACGCCCGCGCGCCCCTAGTGAGTTGGAGACGAACTTGGAGCCGCACCCCCGTGGGCAAGACCGTCTGCATCATCGAGGACGACGAACTGGTCCGCGCCCGCCTGGCCGACGTGCTCAGGGGCACGGGACACGACGTGTTCGAGGCGGACTCGGCCGAGCGGGGGATCGAGCTGATCCGCACCCGCAAGGCGGACGTGGCGGTGGTGGACATCCTGATGCCCGACCGCGACGGGCTGGAGGCGATCGGCCAGCTGCGCCGCACGCGTCCGGATCTTCGCATCGTGGCCATTTCGGGCGGGGGACGTGTGGGGCCGCAGATCTATCTGGATCTGGCCCGCCAGATCGGCGCCGACGCTAGCCTGACCAAGCCGATCTCCGAAGCGGACCTCGAGGCCGCGGTGACCGGCGATGCAGCGGCCCCTCGCGCCTGATCGCCCGCGCGCGCCGGGAGCGCGCGCCGCCGCCGTTCTCGGCGTCGTGCTCGCGGCCTTCCTGACCGCCACCGGCATCTGGCTGTTTCACGAGCTCGAACAGGCCCGCGCGCTGAAGAACGCGCTGCACGCCGACATCGAGCACCGGCGCGTGCTCGGTGAAGCGCAGCAGTATCTGGAGAGCGCCGAAAGCGCCGAGCTCAACTACGCCCTGACCGGCCAGCCGGCGTTCCGGCGCGAGTTCGAGGTGAAGGCGCAGCATCTGGTCGCCCAATGGCGCATCCTGGCCACCAGCCTCGCCGCCGAACCGGCGCAGAAGCAGCGCCTCGACGAGCTGCACGCCCTGGTGACGGAGCGCCTGGACAACATGCGCGAGGTCATGCGCCTGCGCGACCAGCAGGGCCAGCCGGCCGCGCAGCGCTCGGTCGCGAGCGGGGCGGGCGAGGACCTGATGCGGCGCACCCGGGAGGGCATGGAGGCCATCACCCAGGTCGAGGACGCCACCATCACCCGCGGCCTGCGCGAGCAGAGCCGAAGCGCCGACCGGATCGAGTGGATCGTGGTGGTCCAGTTCCTGGGCCTGGGCGTCGGCGCGGCGGTGATCGTCTTCCTGGTCCGCCGCCACGAACGGACCCGCAAGGCGCTGCTGTACTCGATCGAGAGCCAGTACGAACGCCAGCGCGCGGTGTTCGACGCCGCCACCGACGGCATCCTGCTGGTCACCCAGCAAGGGTTGATCGAAAACGCCAACCCGGCGGCCGAGCGGCTGTTCGGCTACGAGGAGGGCGAGCTGGACGGCGTCGACACCCGCCAGATCCGCCCGCCGAACGAGGCCGACGGGGCGCTCAGCATCCTGTGGTCGCCCGAGAAGGTTCAGCAGGGCGGCTATCGCCGCGACGTCACGGGCCAGCGCAAGGACGGCTCGACCTTCCCGATGGAGGTGTCGGTCACCTACGCCCACCTGCCCGAGGGCGAGCGCGCGGTGATCTTCATCCGCGACATCTCCAGCCGCCGCGAGGTCGAGCGCCTGAAGGACGAGTTCGTCTCGACCGTCAGCCACGAGCTGCGCACGCCGCTGACCTCGATCGCCGGCTCGCTGGGCCTGGTCGCGGGCGGGGCGGCGGGGCCGCTGCCGGAGAAGGCCGCGCGCCTGATCGGCATCGCCCAGTCCAACAGCCAGCGGCTGGTGCGCCTGATCAACGACATGCTGGACCTGGAGAAGCTGGAGTCCGGCACCCTGCCGTTCCTGATGGCGCCGATCGACCTGGCCGAGACGGCCACGCGCGCCATCGACGCCATGCGCGGCTACGCCGACCAGTTCGGGGTCGAGCTGGCCCTGGAGCCCGGACCGCCGGTCAAGGTGCGGGCCGACTCCGACCGCCTGGTGCAGATCCTCAACAACCTGATCTCCAACGCCGTGAAGTATTCGCCGCGCGGCGACGCCGTGCGGGTGCGGGTGGCGCGCGAGGGGAGCAAGGCGCGGGTCAGCGTGGTCGACGCGGGGCCGGGCATTCCGGCCGCCTTCCGCGACCGCATCTTCACCCGCTTCGCCCAGGCGGACGCGTCGGACGCGCGGGGCAAGGGCGGCACCGGCTTGGGCTTGCACATCGCCAAGGGCATCGCCGAGCGCCACGGCGGGCGGCTGTGGTTCGAGAGCCCAGAGGACGGCGGCACCGCCTTCCACCTCGACCTGCCGGCCCTGGACGACGCGCCCGAGCAGCCGCGCGACCGCGTGCTGCTGGTCGAGGACGACGCCCTGGCCTCGGCCATGCTGCAGGCGACGCTGGAGGACGAGGGCCTGAAGGTCGACTCCGCCGACACCCTGGCCGAGGCGCGCAAGATCCTGGCCGAGGGCCGCCACGGCGCCCTGGTGCTGGACCTGCGCTTGCCCGACGGCGACGGCATGGACCTGGTGCGCGAGCTGCGCACCCGCCCCGAGACCCGCGGCATGCCGGTGGTGATCGTCTCCGGCGAGAGCGCGCGCGGCCGCGCCCGCGACGTGCGCGCGCTGGAGGTCACCGACTGGATCGAGAAGCCGGTCGATCCGGACCGGCTGGCCGACCTGGTGCGCAACACCGTCGGCCAGGCCGCGCCCGGCGCCACCGTGGTGCTGCACGTCGACGACGACCCGGACATCCGCGAGATCGTGGCCACGGCGCTTCGCGAGTGCTGCGAGGTCCTGTCCGTCGCGGGCCTGGCCGAGGCGCGCGCCTGCCTGGCCGAGCGCAAGCCCGACCTGGTGATCCTCGACCTCGAACTGCAGGACGGCTCTGGCCTGGACCTGCTGCCGGAATTGAAGACTGACGAGGGCGCGCCGATCCCGGTGGTGGTGTTCTCCGCCCAGGACACCTCCGGCGATCTCAGCGCGTCGGTGGCGGCGGTGCTGGTCAAGTCGCGCACCTCGCTGGCCGACCTGGTCAGCGCCGTCCACGACGTGGTTCGCGAGGAGGGCTCCGAGTGAAGATCCTCTACGTCGACGACGAGCCGGACATCCGCGACGTGGCGGTGATGGCGCTGGAGATCGACCCGGACCTGGAGGTCAAATCGGCCGCTTCCGGCGGCGAGGCCCTGTCGATCCTGGACGAAAGCGGTTTCCGCCCGGACGTGGTGCTGCTGGACGTGATGATGCCGGTGATGGACGGCCCGGCCGTGCTGGAGGCCCTCCGCAAGCGGCCGGAACACGCCGAGACCCCGGTCGTTTTCATCACCGCGCGCGCTCAGGCCCACGAGACCGCGCGCTTCCTGTCGCTGGGAGCGGTCGGCGTGATCACCAAGCCCTTCGACCCGATGACCCTGGCCCTCGAACTGCGGGCCATCCTGTCGCGCGCGGCCGGGTGAGCGAGCTCGAGGACCGGTTCGAAGCCCTGAAACGGCGCTTCGCCGCGCGCTGCGCCGAGGACCTGCCGGTGATCGAACGCGCCCTGGCCGACCCGAAGGCGGTCTCGGCCGAGGATCTGCGCTTCGTCGTCCACCGCCTGTCCGGCGCCGCCGGCACCTTCGGCTTCGCCGAGCTCAGCGCCGCGGCCGGGGAAGCCGACGACCTGCTGGTCGCCGACAAGTCCGTGCCGCCGGACGTCCTGGGCCGGGTGGCCGAGCTGACCGGGGCGGTGATGCGGGACTTTGGGACCTAGAACCCTCTCCCCTTGCGGGAGAAGGTATTAGAGCGCCACCGCCTTCATCGACACGGCCGGGTCGGCCAGCTTGGCGAGGTCCACCGGGGTGCGCTTGGCGATCAGCTGCTTGCCGGCCATGAACTCGGGCGGGGCGTTGACCGCTTCGACCGCCAGCACGCGGTCGCCGATCAGGTGGAAGACGGCGAACTTCGCCTCGGCCGGATCGCCGCGCACGATCAGCCGGTCGGCGCCGATCGCCACGCCGGCCATCTGGAGCTTGAGGTCGTACTGGTCGGACCAGAACCACGGCACTTCGCCGGCGGGGGCCGCGTGGCCGGCGATGGCGGCGGCGGCCTGCTTGGCCTGTTCCAGGGCGTTGGGCACGCTCTCCAGCCGCGCGCGGGCCTCGTAGATCGGCAGGGGACGGCGGGTGCAATCGCCGACCGCGAACACCGCCGGGTCGGAGGTGCGCGCCTCCAGATCGACGACGATCCCGCCGTCGCAGGCCAGGCCGGCGTTTCGCGCCAGGGCGTCGTTGGCGGCGGCGCCGATGCCGACCAGCACCGCCTCGCCCATCACCGCCCGGCCGTCGGCCAGGCGCACGGCGCGCCCTTGCGCCTCGATCGCGGTCACCGCCGCGCCGGTCAGGATCTCGACGCCTTTGGACCGGTGGTAGCCCTCGAAGAACTTCGACAGCGGCTCCGACGCGACCCGCGCCATCACCCGCGCCTCACGCTCCACGACGATCGCTTCGCAGCCGAGCGCGCGGGCCGAGGCCGCGACCTCCAGGCCGACATAGCCGGCGCCCACGACGATCAGCCGCGCGCCGGGCGTCAGGCGGGCTTTCAGCTTGTCGGCGTCGGCGGCGGTGCGCAGTTCCAGCAGGGCGGGGTGGTCGCCGCCGGGCACCGGCAGCTTGTGGGTCACCGAGCCCGTGGCCAGCACCAGATGGTCGTAGGAGACGGGCTCGCCGTTCGACAGGCGCACCAGCTTCAGCCGCCGGTCGATCTCGACCACGCGCTCGCCCAGCCGCAGGTCGACCCCGGCCTCGGCGTAGAACTCCGAGGGGCGCAGCAGCAGGCTGTCGAAATCCGCCTCGCCCTTCAGCCAGGCCTTCGACAGCGGCGGGCGCTGGTAGGGGACCAGCGGCTCTTCGCCGATCAGGACGATTTCGCCCTCGAATCCGAACTGGCGCAGGAAGGCCGCGACCGACCCGCCGGCGTGCCCGGCTCCGACGACGACGACCCGGCTCAAGCGGCGAGCTCCGGCAGCTCAGGCTCGATCCCGGCCGAACGGCAGGCCGAGGTGTAGGTGTTCAGCAGCAGGCAGGCGATGGTCATCGGCCCGACGCCGCCCGGCACCGGGGTGACCGCGCCGGCCACCGCGGCGGCCTCCTTGAAGTCGACGTCGCCGACCACGCGGGTCTTGCCCTCGGCCGCCTTGACCGGGTCCAGCGAGGGCACGCGGTTGATGCCGACGTCGATCACCGTCGCGCCCGGCTTGACCCAGTCGGCCTTGACCATTTCCGGCCGGCCGACGGCGGCGACCAGGATGTCGGCCTCGCGGCAGACCGCCGGCAGGTCCTTGGTGCGCGAGTGGGCGATGGTGACGGTGCAGCTCTCGGCCAGCAGCAGCTGGGCCATCGGCTTGCCGACGATGTTGGAGCGGCCGATCACCACCGCGCGCTTGCCGGTCAGGTCGCCGTGCAGGTCCTTCAGCAGCATCAGGCAGCCCAGCGGGGTGCAGGGCACCAGGCCGGGCAGCCCGGCGGCCAGGCGGCCGACGTTGATGATGTGGAAGCCGTCGACGTCCTTGTCCGGGTCGATGGCGGCCAGCACCTTGGTGGCGTCGATGTGCGCCGGCAGCGGCAGCTGCACCAGGATGCCGTGGATGTGCGGGTCGCCGTTCAGGGCGTCGATCAGCGACAGCAGCTGCTCCTCGGTGGTCGAGGCGTCCAGTCGGTGGGTGTCGGAGCGCATGCCCGCTTCGTGAGTCTGCTCGCCCTTGTTGCGCACGTAGATCTGGCTGGCCGGATCCTCGCCGACGATCACGACCGCCAGGCCGGGCTGCAGGCTATGGCGTTGCTTCAGGATTTCGACGGCGCGGGCGATGCGGGCGCGCAGCGCCGCGGCGTAGGCCTTGCCGTCGATGACGCGGGCGGTGGGGGCAGTGTCGGACATGCGCCGGGTATAGCGCCGTGTTCGCAATCCGAACACCGTCGAGAATGCGTGAGGCTACGCGCGAACCTGGCCGGACGCGGACGGTCTGACCCGTTCGGCGACGAACGCGGCGGCGCGCGTGAACGGAAGCGCCAGCTGCCGGACGATCGAGTCGTTGTCCACGTCGGTCACGCCGAGGGGTTTGTCGCAGGGCCCGGGCAGGTAGTGGGTGCCGAACAGGCGGTCGAACACCGCCAGGACCGAACCGAAGTTGGACCCGACGCCTTCGCCTTCCAGCACGTGATGCCAGCGGTGCATGGCCGGCGAGACGAAGAGCCAGCCCAGCGGACCGAACGTCCAGGGCACGTTCATGTGGACGAACATTCCATAGTAGTGCCGGACCAGTCCGTTGAGCGCGATCGCGTACGGCGGGAAGCCGAGCGCCACCAGGACGCCGTAGTCGATGATCACCGTCGTCAGGCGGTTGATCGGATGGAAGCGGTAGACCGACGTCCAGTTCAGGTCCGTGTCGCTGTGGTGCATGACGTGGGACGGCCACAGCAGCCGCGAGTGCTCCAGCCGATGTCGGAAATAGGCTATGAAGTCGCCGAAGAAGACGGCCACGAGGACGACGACGACGGGAGGCAGCTGAGCCAGGGGCGCGCCGTCCAGCAGGACCAGCCCTTGCGCGCGAAGGAACTGCTGGGTGACCGCCGCCAGATAGGTGAGCGGCGCCAGGACGAGCACGGTGTCGAAGGCCAGGGCGATCAGGTTGAACCGCAGCGATTTCGGAGCCGCCCTTTTCAACGCGCCGCGCAGATCCCTGTGGTGAATGAGCAGCGTCAGGCAGCCGACCAGGATCGCGGCGTTCAGCACGCCGCTCGCCGCCTGCGAAAGATGCGACCACCATTGGTCCAGGGTGTTCGGATACATCCGCCAGTCCTGCCGCGCGCGTCGAGGTCGCCCCACCGGCGACTCGGCTCATCAGGCCCCAGGAGGGGTGACCACGTCGTAAAGAGGGGGCGGCCGGCGCCGGCGGCGATGGCCGACGACGTCGTGAATCTTTCGTTCACCAAATCAGATTCGGATGATTCGCATGTCACGTGAGTGCGAACCGTCCGACGTCGAGCTTCTGGGCGCCAGCCTGCTCCTCCTGGAGGAGATGGGCGAGGCCGCTCTGAGCCGCAACAGCCACATCCTGGACTGGGCGCTCAGCGGCCTGGGCCTGGACGCCGCCAACGACCGCAGTCCCGGCGAAATGCTCGCCGCGTTCTGCACGCTGGCCCGTACGCGCGTGGCGGACAGAGCGTTCGAAGCGGCCATGGCCGCCGGGGCGATGGCCTAGGTCAGCTTGCCCGATTCTCTGGCGTCGCCATATCAGCGCGCGGAGGAGGGACTGATGAGCTTTCTGGATCGCTTCCGTTTCCTCGCGACGAAGCTGGCCCTGAGCGATCGGGCGGCGAAGCTTCGCGACGATCTGGCCGGCCGCCGGGCCGTGTGGCGCGTCGCACGCTATCGGGCCCGCGAGGGCGTCGAGGTCGAACCGGCCGAATTCGACGTGCGGATGCCGGTCTCGCCCGACGACCTGATCGACGTACACGCTTGGGGGTGCGCGCGCGAACGCGCTGTCGTCGAGGCCCCGGACGGCGCCCGGATCGGCCGGCTGGCGCGCCGCGGCGACCGCTGGATGGTCGAGTTCGCCCCCGGGATGGGGGCAGCCGACCTGCGGCTGGACGATGACGCGCGCGGCGATCCGGAAGACCGCTATTACTTCTCCTACCTGCGGCGCGAAATCGACCCGTCACCGCCGCCCCGGCTGGATATCCGCGGGCCGGGCTGGTTCGTGATCCGTTACCGCAGCGATCTCGTCGACAGCCCGCTGACCGAGTTCGATCTGATCCAGCCGGCCGACGCGGACGGCCGCCTCGACGTCGAGGCCTGGCGGGCGGCGCGCGAGCGCACGATCGTGACCCGGGCGTCCGACGGCGCGAGGATCGGCCTGTTCATGGGCGCCAGCAATCACTGGGTCATCGACTTCGAGCCGGGGCTCGGGCCGAACTATGGGCGGATGGGCGACATTGTCGGCAACGGCGTGATGACCTGCTCCGACGAGTACGGCGGCTACGCCGCGATCTCGTTCCGCCCGCTGGAGCCCTAGGGCCGGAAGGCGGCGATCTCGGCCACCAGCGTCTTGAGCAGCCCTTGCATGGCCTCGGCCTTGGCGGGATCGAAGGTCTCAGGCCTCGCCTCGTGCATGTAGGCGGCCTGCACCAGTTCGAACTGCACCGCGTGCACGCCCTCGGCCGGCTTGCCGTAGTTGCGGGTGGTCCAGCCGCCCTTGAACCGGCCGTTGACCACCCAGGTGAAGGCGTCCTGGGCGCCGAGCGCCTCGGCCAGGCGCTGGGTCAGGGCCGGGGAGGCGCTGGCGCCATCGGCGGTGCCGACGTTGACGTCGGGCAGGCGGCCCTCGAACAGCATCGGAATCTCGGCCCGGATCGAGTGGGCGTCGAGCAGCAGGGCGTAGCCGTGCTTGGCCTTCACGGCGTCGAGCGCGGCCGCTAGCTGCCCGTGGTAGGGCCGCCAGTAGGTCTCCAGCCGCCGCCCGGTCTCCGCCTGGCCCGGCTCGCGGCCGGCCTGGTAGAGCGGCTCGCCGTCGAAGGTGGTCATGGGCAGCAGGCCGGTCTCGAACCGTCCCGGATAGAGCGGGGTGTTCTCCGGCGCGCGGTTCAGGTCGACCACGGTGCGTGAGTGGGTGGCGATCACCGTGGTGACGTCGGCCGCGTCGAGGAAGCCGTACAGCTTGTCGATGTGCCAGTCGGTGTCGAGCACCCGCCGCCCCAGGTCCGTGAGGCCCTCGGCGATGTCCGGCGGCACGTGGGTGCCCACGTGCGGCATGGCCACGACCAGCGGGCTTGAGCCCTCACGGAAACGGAACGGCGGGACGCTCATGGCTCAGGCCTCCGAGGGCAGCAGGGCGCCGGCGATGGCGCGGAACCAGCCGGACCGCACGATCGCCGAGGCGCGCTCGATGTCGGGCGCGAAATAGCGGTCCTGATCATACGGCGCGACCTGGGACCGGATTTCGGCGTGGGCGCGTTCGACGGGGGCGGAACTGCGCATCGGCCGCAGGAAGTCCAGCCCTTGCGCCGCCGACAGCAGCTCGATCGCGACCACGCCGGCGGCGTTGTCGGCCATGTCGAGCAGCCGGCGCGCGCCGTGGGCGGCCATGGACACGTGGTCCTCCTGGTTGGCCGAGGTCGGCACGGTGTCGACCACCGCCGGGTGGGCCAGCATCTTGTTCTCCGACACCAGAGCGGCGGCGGTGACCTGGGCGATCATGAAGCCGGAGTTCAGCCCGCTCTCGCGCACCAGGAAGGCCGGCAGGCCGCTCATCTTCGGGTCGACCAGGATCGAGGTCCGACGCTCGGAGATGTTGCCGATCTCGCAGAGCGTCATGGCGATCATGTCGGCGGCGAAGGCCACCGGCTCGGCGTGGAAGTTGCCGCCCGACAGCACTTCGCCGGTGTCGGCGAACACCAGCGGGTTGTCGGTCACGCCGCAGGCCTCGGTCTCCAGCATGCGGGCGGCCGAGCGCAGCACGTCCAGCACCGCGCCCATCACCTGCGGCTGGCAGCGCAGCGAGTAGGGGTCCTGCACCTTGCCGCACTCGTGGCGGTGCGACTCCCGGATCTCGGAGCCGGCGATCAGGCCGCGCAGCATGGCCGCGACGTCGATCTGGCCGGGCTGGCCGCGCAGGGCGTGGATGCGCGGGTCGAACGGGGTGTCCGAGCCCTTCAGCGCGTCGAGCGACATGGCGCCGGCGGCCAGCGCCGCGGCGAACACGTCCTCGGCCGCGAACAGGCCGGCCAGGGCCACCGCGGTGGAGAACTGGGTGCCGTTCAGCAGGGCCAGGCCTTCCTTCGGGCCCAGCACCATCGGCTTCAGGCCGGCGACGGCCAGGGCCTCGACGGCCGGCATGATGCGGCCGTTCACGCGCGCCTCGCCCCAGCCGATCAGCAGGGCCGACAGGTGGGCCAGCGGCGCCAGGTCGCCCGAGGCGCCGACCGAACCCTTGGACGGGATGCAGGCGTAGACCTCGTGGTCCAGCAGCGCCTTGAGCGCCAGCACCGTCTCGCGCCGCACGCCAGACGCGCCGCGCGACAGCGAGGCCATCTTCAGCACCGTCATCAGGCGCACGATGGAGTCGGGCAGCAGGGCGCCGACGCCGCAGGCGTGGCTCAGCACCAGGTTCTTCTGCAGCGTCTCCAGGTCTTCACGGGCGATGCGGGTGTTGGCCAGCAGGCCGAAGCCCGTGTTGATGCCGTACACCGTCGCGCCGGAGTCGATGATGTTCGCCACCGCCGCCGCGCCGGCGTCGAGCGCGCCCAGCGCCGAAGGGGCGATCTCGACGCGGACCGGGGCGATCAGCACCTGGCGCAGCTGGGCGAGGGAGAGGGGGCCGGCCCCCAGGGTCAGGACGTTCGCCATGGTTCAGGCCTCCAGCGAGGGCAGCTTCAGGCCCTGCTCGCGGGCGCATTCCTTGGCGATGTCGTAGCCGGCGTCGGCGTGGCGCATCACCCCGGTGCCCGGGTCGTTCCACAGCACGCGCTCAAGCCGCTTGGCCGCTTCCGGCGTGCCGTCGGCGACGATGACGACGCCCGAATGCTGGGAGTAGCCCATGCCCACGCCGCCGCCGTGGTGCAGCGACACCCAGGTGGCGCCGCCGGCGGTGTTCAGCAGGGCGTTCAGCAGCGGCCAGTCGGACACGGCGTCCGAGCCGTCCATCATGGCTTCGGTCTCGCGGTTCGGGCTGGCGACCGAGCCGCTGTCCAGGTGGTCGCGGCCGATCACGACCGGGCCCTTCAGCTCGCCCGAGGCGACCATCTCGTTGAACATCAGGCCGGCGCGGTGACGGTCGCCCAGGCCGATCCAGCAGATGCGCGCGGGCAGGCCCTGGAAGGCGATCCGCTCCTTGGCCATGTCCAGCCACTGGTGCAGGTGCTTGTTCTCGGGGAACAGCTTCTTCATCGCCGCGTCGGTTTTGTAGATGTCCTCCGGATCACCCGACAGGGCGGCCCAGCGGAACGGGCCGACGCCGCGGCAGAACAGCGGGCGGATGTAGGCCGGCACGAAGCCCGGGAAGTCGAAGGCGTGCTCCAGGCCCTCGTCCTTGGCCACCTGGCGGATGTTGTTGCCGTAGTCCAGCGTCGGGATCCCGGCCTTCCAGAAGTCCAGCATGGCCTGCACGTGGGTCACGATCGACTTGCGCGCGGCCTTCTCGACCGCGGCCGGGTCGCTGACCCGCTTCTCTTCCCACTCGGCGACGGTCCAGCCGGCCGGCAGGTAGCCGTTGACCAGGTCGTGGGCGCTGGTCTGGTCGGTGACGATGTCCGGGCGCACGCCGCGCTTGACCAGCTCGGGCAGGATCTCGGCGGCGTTGCCGAGCAGGCCGACCGACAGCGGCTTCTTGGCCTTCACGCTCTCGTCGATCAGGCGCAGGGCCTCGTCGAGGTCTTCGACGGCGACGTCGAGGTAGCGGGTCTCAAGGCGCTTTTCGAGGCGCGAGCGCTGGCACTCGATCGCCAGGCACGAGGCACCCGCCATGGTCGCGGCCAGGGTCTGGGCGCCGCCCATGCCGCCCAGGCCCGCGGTCAGGATCCACTTGCCCGACAGGTCGCCGCCGAAGTGCTGGCGGCCGGCCTCGACGAAGGTCTCGTAGGTGCCCTGAACGATGCCCTGGGTGCCGATGTAGATCCACGAGCCGGCCGTCATCTGGCCGTACATCATGAGCCCTTTGCGATCGAGCTCGTTGAAGTGGGCCCAGTCGGCCCACTTGGGCACCAGGTTGGAGTTGGCGATCAGCACCCGCGGGGCGTCCGGGTGGGTGCGGAAGATGCCGACCGGCTTGCCCGACTGGACCAGCAGGCTCTCGTCGGCCTCCAGCGTCTTCAGCGAGGCGACGATGCGGTCGAAGGCTTCCCAGTTGCGGGCCGCCTTGCCGATGCCGCCGTAGACCACCAGGTCCTCCGGCCGCTCGGCCACCTCGGGGTCGAGGTTGTTCATCAGCATGCGGAGCGCGGCTTCCGCGCCCCAGGTCTTGCAGCTCATCTCCGGGCCGCGCGGGGCGCGGACGGTGCGGACGTTGCCGAGGTTCTTGGTCATGCTCATTCCTTAGTCGGCCGCGAGCCGGCGCACGGTTTCGGCGTAGGCGCGGGCGGTCTGTTCGGATTGCGGGTGGCGGCCGGCGTCGGTGACGCGGCGGCCCTTGATCCAGGTCTCGCGGATGGGCGAGGGACCTGCGTTGGAGACGAAGACGAAGCTGTCGATCAGGGCGTCGCCGGAGCGGCCGCCGATCAGCGGGGCGTCGGTGTCCAGCACCACGAAGTCGGCCAGCTTGCCCGGCGCGATCGCACCCGTGGGCGCGCCGCCGCCGCGGTCGTCGGCCGCCGCCGCGTCCAGCCACAGGCGCGCGCCCGGATAGGGCTGGGACGGCGTGGCGGCCAGGCCGCGCTTACGATGGCGCAGGCGCCGCGCGTACTCGAACCAGCGCAGCTCCTCGCGCGGGTCGATGGAGACATGGCTGTCGGTGCCGATCCCGAAGGCGCCGCCGGCGGCGAACCAGCCGTCGACGTCGAAGAAGCCGTCGCCGAGGTTGCCCTCGGTGGTCGGGCAGACCACCGCCACCGCGCCGCTCTCGGCCGTGCGGCGGGTCTCCTCCGGGGTCATGTGGGTGGCGTGCACCAGCCGCCAGCGGGCGTCGAGGCCGACGTTGTCCAGCAGCCACTCGACCGGGCGCTTGCCCGACCACGCCAGGCAGTCGTCGACCTCCTTGGTCTGCTCGGCCACGTGGATGTGGACGGGCAGGGTGGCCGGGACGGTCTTCAGCACCTCGGCGATCTGCTCGGACGTGGCGGCGCGCAGGCTGTGGACGCTAACGCCCAGGTCGAAGCCTTCGCGCGCGGCCTCGATCCCCAGCGCCTCGATCTGAGCCAGGTAGGCGTCGGTCGACTGGATGAAGCGCCGCTGGCCGTGCTTGGGCGGCTGGCCGCCGAAGTTGCTGTGCGAATAGAGCACCGGCACCAGGGTGAGCGCGATTCCGGCGGTCTTCGCCGCGCGGATGTGGGCGCGGGCGGTCTCCAGCGGATCGGCGTAGGCGCGCCCCTGCGCGTCGTTGTGGACGTAGTGGAATTCGCAGACCCGCGAATAGCCGGCCTCGACCATCTCGACGTAGAGCCGCGCGGCCACCGTCTCCAGGTCCTCCGGCGTCATCCGGTCGAGGAAGCGGTACATGACCTCGCGCCAGGACCAGAAGTCGTCGCCCTCGGCCCCGCGGCGCTCGCCCAGGCCGGCCATGCCGCGCTGGAAGGCGTGGCTGTGCAGGTTGGGAATGGCCGGCAGGATCGGGCCGGGCAGGCGGGTCGCGCCGTCGGGGCTCGCGCCCTCGGTGACGGCGGTGATCAGCCCACGGTCGTCGACCTCGATCAGTACGTTCTCGGCCCAGCCGTGCGGCAGGCGGGCTTGCGGCGCGAACAGACGCATTCGGGAATCCAGCTTGTATAGGCAAGTTTCAGGCTAGCGGCCGAGGCGGCGGCGCGCAAGCGGAGTCATTCGCCCTTAAGGGCCTTGCCCCGGCGGGATTCGTCCGGTTGTATAGGCAGGTTGTCCACGGAGTCGCTTCGTTGCGCGAACCCACCTCCAGCCTGCAGGGCGAAATCCGCGCCTTCGTGCTCGAGAAGATCGTCGGCGGCGAATGGGCCCCCGGCGCGCGGGTGCCGTCGGAGACCGAGCTGGTCGCCCGGTTCGGGACCAGCCGGATGACCGTGCACCACGCCCTGAAGGCGCTGACGGCCGAGGGCTATCTGCGCCGGGTGAAGGGGCTGGGCACCTTCGTGGCGCCGCCGCGGGCGCACGTTCTGCACGCCCGGCTGACCGACGTCGCCGACGAGATCACTGAGCGGGGCGGGCGCCACCGCACCGAGGTGCTGGACCACGACGTGCGCTGCGCCTCGTCGACGGAGGCGGCGCTGTTCCAGCTTCCGCCCGGCGAGCGCTTGCTGCACGCGCGCCTGCTGCACTTCGAGAACGACACGCCGCTGCAGATCGAGGACCGCCTGATCGACCCGGCCCGCGTGCCCGGCGTCGAAGATCTGGATCCGGCGGCCGAGAGCTATTTCGCCTTCCTGATGGGCAAGGTGCCGTACCCGGCCGGACGGGCCGTAGTGCGCGCGGTCATGCCGCCGATGGAGACGCGCTTCCTGTTGCGCATGGGCCCCGAAGAGCCGGCGCTGGAGGTCGAGCGGGTCACCCGCGCGCCCGACGGCGCGGTGCTGACAGTGGCGCGCCTGACCTATCCGGGCACGCGTTACGTGCTGTCGGGCGAGATCGCCCCGCCGATCGGCCGGGGCCCCGATCCTGTCGGAGACGACGAATGACCTACGACCGCCTGCTGATCGACTGCCGCGCCGCGACCATGGTCGAGGGCGGCGCGCCCTACGGGTCGATCGACAAGGCCGCCGTGCTGATCCGCGACGGCGAGATCGCCTGGATCGGGCCGCAGGCGGACCTGCCGGTCGACGTGAAGGCGCGCCAGACCGACCGGCTGGACGGGCGCTGGATCACGCCCGGCCTGGTCGACTGCCACACCCACCTGGTGTTCGGCGGCAACCGCGCCGACGAGTTCGAGATGCGCCTGAAGGGCGCGACCTACGAGGAGATCGCGCGCGCCGGCGGCGGCATCGTCTCGTCCGTGAACCGCACGCGCGGCGCCTCCCCGCAGGAGCTGCTGGACCAGGCGCTGGGCCGGCTGGCGGGCCTGACCCGCGACGGCGTCACCACGGTCGAGATCAAGAGCGGCTACGGCTTGGACCGCGAGAGCGAGCTCAAGATGCTGCGTGTCGCCCGCGAGGTCGGCCGCGTCGGCGGCGTGCGGGTGTCGACCAGCTATCTCGGCCTTCACGCCGTGCCGGCCGAGCACAAGGCGAGCCGCGAGCTCTACGTCGATATCGCGATCGACGAGATCCTGCCGGCCGCCTGCGCCGAGGGCCTGGTCGACGTGGTCGACGCCTATTGCGAGCCGATCGCCTTCAGCGCGGAAGAGGTCGCGCGGCTGTTCGAGAAGGCCCGCGCGCTGGGCCTGCCGGTGAAGCTGCACGCCGACCAGTTGTCCGACGGCGGCGGCGCGGCGCTGGCCGCCCGCTACGGCGCCCTTTCGGCCGACCACGTCGAGCACACTTCCGAAGCCGGCGCCCGCGCGATGGGCGATGCCGGCGTCGTCGCCGTGCTGCTGCCGGGCGCCTTCACCATGCTGCGCGAGAAGACCCCGCCGCCGATCGAGGCCTTCCGCAGGTGCGGCGTCGCCATGGCGGTGGCCAGCGACTGCAACCCCGGCACCTCGCCGGTGGCCTCGCTGCAGACCTGCCTGACGCTGGCCTGCGTGCAGTTCCGCCTGACGCCCGAGGAGGCGCTGGCCGGCGCCACCCGCCACGCCGCCAAGGCGCTGGGCCTGCAGGACCGGATCGGCACTCTGGCGGCCGGCAAGGCGGCCGACATCGCGGTGTGGAACATCGAGACCCCCGCCGAGCTCAGCTACTGGATCGGCAAGCCGCTGCTGGACCGGGCGTATCTGGCGGGCGAGCCGCGCGTGTAACCCTCTCCCCTTGAGGGAGAGGGAGGGACCCGCGCACCGGAGCCCGAAGGGCGAAGGTCTGCGCGGGAGGGTGAGGGGTTTCTCCGCACCCGGCCGTGCGACCCCTCATCCTCCCGCGCGGGCCTCCGGGCTGACGCCCTCCGGCGCGCGGGCTCCGTCCTCTCCCTCAGGGGGAGAAGGATCGTGTAGAGCTTGGGGAAAGAGCAGCGAGTCGCCCCGTGACCACTTCCTCCACCGACATCCTGATCATCGGCGGCGGCCACAACGGCCTCGTCTGCGCCTGGTATCTGGCCAGCGCCGGCCTGAAGGTGACGGTGCTGGAACGCCGCTCGGTCGTGGGTGGGGCGGCGGTGACCGAGGAGTTCCACCCGGGCTTCCGCAACTCGGTGGCCAGCTACACGGTCAGCCTGCTCAATCCCAAGGTCATCCGCGACCTCGACCTGCCCGGCCACGGGCTGAAGGTGGTCAAGCGCAAGCTGGCCAACTTCCTGCCGCTGAACGACCGCGAGTACCTGGCCATGGGCGGCGGCCGCACCAAGGCCGAGGTCGCCAAGTTCTCGCAGAAGGACGCCGACCGGCTGGACGCCTACGGCGAGCGGCTGGACGCCATCGCCGACGTGCTGCGCGACATCGTCCTGCAGACCCCGCCCAACATGGTCGAGGGCGGCTGGATGCAGGCCCTGCCGGAGCTGCTGAAGTCCGCCTCGCTGGGCAAGCGGATGGCCGGCCTGGACCTGACCGCCCGGCGCGACCTGCTGGCCCTGTTCTCGCAGTCGGCCGGCGACTGGCTGGACGGCTGGTTCGAGAGCGACCCGATCAAGGCCGTCTACGGCTTCGACGGCGTGGTCGGCGCCTTCAACAGCCCCTACACGCCGGGCTCGGCCTACGTGCTGCTGCACCACGTGTTCGGCGAGGTGAACGGCGAGAAGGGGGCCTGGGGGCACGCGATCGGCGGCATGGGCGCCATCACCCAGGCCATGGCCTCGGCCTGCCGCGCCAAGGGCGTGGAGATCCACACCGACAGCGCTGTCAGCGAGATCCTGACCGAGAACGGCCGCGCCGTGGGCGTGGTCACCGCCGCCGGCGACACCCTGCGGGCCCGGGCGGTGGTGTCGAACCTGCACCCCAAGCTCACCTTCGAGAAGCTGCTGGACCCGGCCCTGCTGCCGGCCGACTTCCGCGAGCGCATGGCGCGCTACCGGTCGGGCTCGGGCACCTTCCGCATGAACGTGGCCCTGTCGGAGCTGCCGAAGTTCACCTGCCTGCCGGAGCAGGGCGACCACCTGACCGCGGGCATCATCATCGCCCCCTCGCTGGCCTACATGGACCGCGCCTTCATGGACGCGCGCCGCGACGGCTGGTCGAAGGAGCCGATCGTCGAGATGCTGATCCCCTCGACGCTCGACGACAGCCTGGCGCCTCCGGGCCGGCACGTGGCCAGCCTGTTCTGCCAGCACGTCGAGCCGCAGCTGTCGGGCGGCCGCTCCTGGGACAACCACCGCGACGAGGTGGCCGACCTGATGATCGCCACGGTCGACAAGTACGCGCCGGGCTTCAAGGCCTCGGTGCTGGGCCGCCAGATCATGTCGCCGCTGGACCTGGAGCGGACCTTCGGCCTGGTCGGCGGCGACATCTTCCACGGCCAGCTGGGCCTGGACCAGCTGTTCAGCGCCCGCCCGGTGCTGGGCCACGGCGCCCACCGCGCGCCGGTGGCCGGGCTCTACATGTGCGGCGCGGGCACCCATCCGGGCGGCGGCGTCACCGGCGCGCCGGGCCACAACGCGGCCCGCGAGATCCTCAAGGACTTCAAGCGCCGGGCGTGACGGGCGGCAGGCGCCAGATGACGATCCGGTCGTCGTCGACCACGCGGGCGCCGACACTGTCGAGGCGAGCGATCAGGCCGGGGTTGTGCTGCATCATGTAGCGGCCCTGGTGGTCCATGGCGTCCTTGGCCATGCCGAACCAATCGGCGCCGCCCATGCGCAGCTTCTCCAGCGTGGCGACGGCCGTGGCGTCGTCCTCGACCCGGTCCCAGGCCTGGGCGCCGCCGCCGGGCGGGAAGACCCAGCCGCGCCGGCGGCTGTAGTAGATGGCGATCGGATTGCCGATCTCGCTGGCGGCGGTGATGACCAGGTCGTCCGGCGCGGCCAAGGCGTCGAGCTGCTGGCCCAGGTACTGGCTCTCGGCCCCGAACGGTTGCTTGGCGACCTCGGCCGCCTCGACCGCCGACCAGCCGATCAGGGCGACCATGCCGGCCAGCCGCGCGCGGGCGGGCCAGGTGTTCAGCCGGCGGGTGGACGCCGCCGCCGCCATCAGCAGGCCGCGGCCCGCCAGGCCGGCGGCGGGGGCGGCGAAGACCAGCAGGTTCCACGGATTGACCGTCATCTCCTTGGAGATGAACAGGTAGAGCACCGCGCAGCCGGCCAGCCAGACGTGGAACAGCCAGGGCGCGCCGCGCGTGCCCCTGGGCGGCGCCGAGAACAGCCCCAGGCCGAACAGCAGGAACACCGGGACGGTCAGGAACCACTCGCGCGCATGGCGGGCCGCGGCCTTGACGTGGAAGCCTTCGCGCAGGGCGCCGGCCATGTCGTCCCAGAAGTAGCCGGCGCCGGCCACGTGGTAGGGCGGATAGTGCGTGCCCAGCCAGACCGCCCAGCTGAAGTAGGCCGCTGTCGGCAGGGCCACGCCGACCAGGGCGGCGCTGAGTGCGATCAGCCGTCCGCGGGTGAGGGCGTCCCTGCGGGTCAGGATGCTGGCGCAGGCGTAGGCCGCCGGGGCGAGAACGACCACGCCCGGCGGCTTGGCCAGTATGCCCAGCGCGATGAAGGCGACGGCCAGCGGCAGGAACCAGGGCCGGTCGGTCTGCAGCCAGACCACCAGGGCCCACAGGCCGGTCAGCACGAAGGCCAGCATGGCCGGGTCGGGCAGGAACGACGTGTCTATGATCACCGCGCCCGGCATCAGGGCCAGCACCAGGGCCGCGGCGTTGGCCTGGGCGCGCCCCGACAGCCGCTCGACCAGCCGGTGCAGGGCGACCACGCTCCACAGGCCGAAGGCGGCGGCCACCGCCCGGCCGAACCAGTCGTGCCAGCCGAAGGCGGCGTAGAGCAGGGCGGTGATGTAGCTGACCACCTGGAACTCGCGGCCCTGGTAGTTGGGGCCCGGCCCGGTCCAGCTGACCTCCGGATAGAGGACGTTCCAGTTCTTCAGGTGGAAGTTGTCGGCCATCATGGCCGTGCTGGCCTCGCGCCAGCAGAACAGGTCGACCAGCGGCTGGTTGACGGCCGGCAGACGCAACAGCGCCGCCAGCAGCAGGATGGCCGCCAGCGGGATCAGCGCGTTCCAGGCCGCGCCGGGGCTTTCGTCGCCGGAGGTCCGCCACAGCGACATGGCCTCTAGCTCCGTGCCCGGACCGGCGGCAACCGCCAGACCAGCACCACGCCGTCGTCGACCACGCGCTGGCCGATCCGGTCGAGGTGTTCGATCAGGCCGGGATTGAAGTCGAGCAGCATGTGGCCTTCGCCGTCCCGGGCGTCGCGGGTCACGCCGAACCAGTCGGCGCCTTCCACGCGCAGGCGCTCCAGGGTGAGGATGGCGGCCGCGTCGTCCTCCAGCACGTCCCAGGGCCGGCGGCCGCCGCCCGGCGGAAACACCCAGCCCCGGTGGCGGCTGTAATAGATGGCGATCGGGTCGCCGATGCTGGTCGCGGCGGTGACCACCAGGTCGTCGGGCCCCGCCACCGCCGCCAGGCGCGCGCCCAGCTGGCGGGCCGAGCCGGCGAAGGGCTGCTTCATCATGGTCACGGCGTGGAAGCTGGACCAGATCAGCAGGATCAGCACGCCGGCGACGCGGGCGCGGGCCGGCCAGCTGTCCAGCGCGCCCTCGACCGAGCGCGCCGTGGCGATCAGGCCGCGGCCGGCCAGGGCGGCGAGCGCCGGGGCGAAGATCAGGAAGTTCCAGGGATTGCTGGCCAGCTCCTTGGAGGCGGTCAGGTAGAAGGCCGCGCCGCTCAGCAGCCAGGCGTGGAACAGCCACGGCGCCTGGGCCTGCTTGTTGCGCGGCCTGGCGAACAGGCCGACGCCGAGCAGCAGGGCGAAGGGGGCGGTCAGGAACCACAGCTGGAATTCGTGCGCCGCCTTCGGCAGGTAGAACAGCTTGGAGAGGTCCTCGCCCAGGTGGTCCCAGAAGAAGCCGGCCCCGGCCACGTGGTAGGGCGGCGTGTGCGAGCCCAGCCAGATCGCCCAGCTGAAATAGGCGACCGGCGCGACCGCGGCGCAGGCCAGGGCCAGGCACAGCGTGCGGATGCGCTCGCGGGTCAGGGCCCCGCGCCGCTCGAGGATGTCGGCGCAGGCGTAGGCGGCGGGCGCCAGCACCACCACCGCCGGCGGCTTGGCCAGCACGGCCATGGAGATCAGCGCCGTGGCCAGGATCAGCAGGCGCGGCCGCTCGGTCTGCAGCCAGGCGACCAGGGCCCACAGGCCGCTGAGCGCGAAGGCCAGCATGGCCGGGCCCGGCAGGAACGAGGAATCGATGATCACCGCGCCGGGCAGCACGGCCAGCATCAGGGCCGCGGCGTTGGCCTCCGCCCGTCCCGCCAGGCGCTCGACCAAGCGGTGCATGGCCACCACGCTCCACAGGCCGAACACCGCCGCCACCGCCCGGCCGAACCAGTCGTGCCAGCCGAACACGGCGTAGAGCAGGGCGGAGATGTAGCTGACCACCTGGAATTCGCGGCCCTGGTAGCCGGGACCGGGACCGGTCCAGCTGACCTCAGGGAACAGCACGTTCCAGCTTCGCATGTGGAAGTTGTCGGCCATCATCGCCGTGCTGGCCTCGCGCCAGCTGAAGGCGTCGGTCAGCGGCTGGGTGACCGAGAAGAAGCGGAAGGCCGCCGCCACCAGCACGATGCCGGCCAGCGGCAGGGCCAGGTCGCGAAGCGCGGCGCGCCGCGTCCCGTGCTCCGTACGCCAGGCCCATATGCCGTCGAGCACGCTACGCGGAAGGTACATGGCCGCCTCCGCAGATTTGCGCGCGGAGAACCGCGAACGGCTCAGCTTTGTTCCGACACCGGTGGCAGGATAATCGGCCGCCTTGAGTTGAAGGCGCGGATAGGCCAATCGGGCGGTCCAGCGAGGTGTAGATGACCCGATCCCTGCTCACCGGCCTGAAGCGCGGCCTCAAGCACCGCTGCCCGAACTGCGGCGAGGGGCGGCTGTTCACCAGCTATCTGAAGGTGCGCGGGACCTGCGAGGCGTGCGGGCACGAGAACGGCCGCTATCCGGCCGACGACGCGCCGCCCTACTTCACCATCCTGATCGTCGGGCACCTGTTCATCGCGCCGGTGCTGCTGTTCCCGTTTATCTGGACCGCGTCGCCGTTCCTCGTGGTGGGCACGGTGGTGCCGGCCCTGGCCGTGGTGACCCTGACCCTGCTGCCGTTCGTGAAGGGCGCGGTGGTCGGCGCCCACTGGGCGACCGGGACGGTGAAGCCGTTGCAGTAAGAGAATTCTCCCTCCCCTTCATGGGGAGGGAGAAGGCCTAAAGCAGCACGCTCGCGCCGGTGTCGGCGGTGCCGACGTTCCTGCGGAACAGCGCGAACAGCTCGCGGCCGACCCCGTGCTGGTGGGCGCTGAGGTCGGCTTCGATCAGGGGCCGGGCGTTCAGTTCGGCGGTCGGGACCTTCACCTCGATCAGCCCGGCCTCGGCGTCGATGCGCACGACGTCGCCGTCGCGCACGCGGCCGATCGGGCCGCCGTCCTCGGCTTCGGGGGTGACGTGGATGGCCGACAGCACCTTGCCGGACGCGCCGGACATGCGCCCGTCGGTGACGAGGGCGACGCGATGGCCGCGGTCCTGCAGGGCGCCCAGCACCGGGGTCAGCTTGTGCAGCTCGGGCATGCCGATGGCGCGCGGGCCCTGGAACGGCAGGACGGCGACGAAGTCGCGGTCCAGCTCGCCGGCCTTGAAGGCGGTCTCCAGCGCGGCCTGGCTGGTGAACACCCGGGCCGGGGCCTCGATGGTCCAGTGATCCGGCTTCACGGCGGAGACCTTCACGACGCCGCGGCCCAGATTGCCGGCCAGCAGCCGCAGGCCGCCCTCCGGCGAGAACGGGTCGGAGACCGGGCGCAGAACGTCGAGGTCCAGCGAGGTCGCCGGCGGGTCGAGGAAGACCAGTTGGCCGTCGCGCAGGGCCGGCTCCTTGGCGTGCGCGCGCAGGCCTTCGCCCCAGATCGTCTTGACGTCGTCGTGCATCAGGCCGGCGTCGAGCAGCTCGCGGATGACGAAGGCCATGCCGCCGGCGGCGTGGAAGTGGTTCACGTCGGCGGTGCCGTTCGGATAGACGCGCGCCAGCAGCGGCACGACGGCCGACAGCTCGGCGAAGTCCTCCCAGTGCAGCTCGACCCCGACTGAACGCGCCATGGCGACCAGGTGCAGGGTGTGGTTGGTCGAGCCGCCGGTGGCGCACAGGCCGACCACGGCGTTGACCAGGGCCTTGGCGGTCGCGACCTCCCAGAACGGCTTGTGGTCGGCGCCCAGCGCGGTGGTCCTGGCCGCCTGCACGGTCGCCGCCTCGGTCAGGGCCTTGCGCAGCGGGGTGTTCGGATTGACGAAGGCCGATCCGGGCACGTGCAGGCCCATGGCCTCCATGCACATCTGGTTGGTGTTGGCGGTGCCGTAGAAGGTGCAGGTGCCGGCGGAGTGGTAGGAGGCGGACTCCACCTCCAGCAGCTCGGCGCGCGTGGCCAGGCCCTCGGCGTAGCGCTGGCGGACCTTGGCCTTCTCGGCGTTGGGGATGCCCGACGGCATCGGACCGCCCGGAACGAACGCGATCGGCAGGTGGCCGAAGGGCGCGGCGCCCATGAACAGGCCCGGCACGATCTTGTCGCAGATGCCCAGCAGCAGCACGCCGTCGAAGGCGTCGTGGCTGAGCGCCACGCCGGTCCCGAGCGCGATGGCGTCGCGGCTGAACAGCGACAGCTCCATGCCCTCGTAGCCCTGGGTGACGCCGTCGCACATGGCCGGCACGCCGCCGGCCACCTGGGCCACCGCGCCGGCCGAACGGGCGGCGTGACGGATGATCTCAGGATAGTGCTCGTAGGGCTGATGCGCCGAGAGCATGTCGTTGTAGGCGGTGACGATCCCCAGGTTCGGCCAGACCGGGGCCTTCAGCTCGGGCTTGTCCTCGCCGGAGGCGGCGAACACGTGGGCGAGGTTGGAGCAGGCCAGGCGCGTGCGCGCGGGCGTGTCGCGTCTGGCGGCCTGCATACGCGCCTCGTAATCGGCGCGGCGGTCGCGGCTGCGCGCCTCGATACGGGCGGTGACTTCGGCCAGGACGGGATGAAGCGGCACTACGGGCTCCAGAAGAATTCGGGGCGTACGGGAAGGGCGTGCAAGACGCCGCGGATCGGAGGATCGCACGGGTCGCCGTTTTTGACGGCGTCCTCGGCGATGGCCTTCTTGGCCTCGCCGGTGATCATGATGTTGCAGCAGCGCGTGCGCGCCAGCCGGGGCACGGTCAGGGTCAGGCGCGAAAAGGGCGCCTCGGGCGGCAGCTCGGCCGGGGTGATCGTCAGCACCGCTCGCTCGCCGCGCGGGTCCATGGCGGTTTCGAGCTCGCCCGCGCCGGGGAACAGCGAGGCGGTGTGGCCGTCCGCCCCCATGCCCAGCAACACGGAGTCGAACTCCGGCATCCTGGCGATGGCCGCTTCGTCCTCCAGCGGCACGAAGCTCGCCCCCTTGGACCGGAAGGGCTCCAGCAGGCCTTCGTTGCGGGCCGGGTGGCCGGCCGGCGCGAGGCGCTCATCGGTCAGGGTGACCACCACCTTGCCCCAGTCCAGCTTCGGGTGCTCGACCAGCCGGGCGTAGGCGGGGGCGGGGGTCGAACCGCCTGCGAAGGCGACGAAGGCGCGGCCGCGCCGTTCGATCGCCTCCAGCAGGGTGTGGGCGATCGACTCGGCCACGGTCTCGGCCAGGGCCTCGCGATCGCTGCGCACCGTCCAGACCGGGATCATGGCTCCTCCGCCCAGGCTCGACCGTCCTTGGCCGGCAGGACCAGGGCCGCGGTCGGGCCCCAGCTGCCGGCGGGATAGGATTTGGGCGTGACGCCGTGGGCGCGCCAGCCTTCGTGGATGCCGTCGATCCAGGCCCAGGCGGCCTCGATCTCGTCACGCCGCACGAACAGCGATGAGTTGCCGCGCAGGATGTCCAGCAGAAGCCGTTCGTAGGCGATCCGCCGCCGCTCGCGCGAGAAGGCCTCCGACAGCGACAGGTTCAGGTCTACGGGCTTGAGCTTCATGCCCTCCAGACCCGGCTGCTTGTTCATCATGGTCAGGGTGACGGTCTCTTCCGGCTGCAGCCGGATGACCAGGCGGTTCGGCTTCAGCTGGGGCGACAGCTCGTCGGTGAAGATCGAGTAGGGCACCGGCTTGAACTGCACCACGATCTCGGTGAGGCGCTTTTGCATGCGCTTGCCGGTGCGCAGGTAGAAGGGCACGCCGGCCCAGCGCCAGTTGTTGATCTCCGCCCGGACGGCGACGAAGGTCTCGGTCGTGCTGTCCTGGTTGGCGCCGTCCTCTTCCCGGTAGCCCGGGGCCGGTTTGCCGTCGACGACGCCGGCGGAGTACTGGCCCGGCACGGTCACCGTTTCGACGTTGGCGGCGGTGATCGGATTGAGCGACCACAGCACCTTCACCTTCTCGTTGCGCACGGCCGAGGGCGTGAAGCTGGCCGGCGGCTCCATGGCCGTCAGGCAGAGCAGCTGCAGCAGGTGGTTCTGCATCATGTCGCGCAGGGCGCCGGCGGTGTCGTAGTAGCCCCAGCGGCCCTCGACGCCCACGGTCTCGGCGATGGTGATCTGCACGGAGTCGATGGCGCTGGCGTTCCACAGCGGCTCGAGGATCGAGTTGCCGAAGCGCAGCGCGACCAGATTCTGGACGGTTTCCTTGCCCAGGTAGTGGTCGACCCGGAACACCTGGTCTTCGTCGAACGCCGCGGCGATGGCGTCGTTGACCTGTATCGCCGAGGCGAGGTCCTTGCCGATCGGCTTCTCCACCGCCAGGCGGGAGCGGGCGTCGACCAGGCCGCGGGCCTTCAGGTCGGCACACACCGGCGCGAACAGGTCCGGCGCGGTGGAGATGTAATAGATCACCCCGCCCGGGGTGTCGCCGAGCACCGCCTTCAGATCGTCGAAGGTCTCAGGCCTGGCGACGTCGACCGAGGTGTAGGTGATCCGTTCGGCGAAACGCCGGTACACGTCGGTGTCGCAAAGCGCGGCGTTGGCGGAGGCCTCGATCGCCTTGGCCACGTCCTTACGGAATTCCTCAGTGTCGTGCTTCGCGCGCGCGGCGCCGATAATGCGCAGGTCCGGCGGCAGCAGGCCGTCGACGTGCAGCGCGTAAAGCGACGGCCACAGCATCCGGCGCGCCAGGTCGCCGGTGGCGCCGATCAGGACAAAGGCGGACGGAGGCGGAGCGTCGATGTTTGCGGGCATCTCGGAGAGTCGGGTTCGGGGAGGAGGGGACCCTCTCAGCTACCGCGGTTCTGAGCAAGCCGATCCTCCGGCGAAGGCGGTTTCGGCGGCTTGCCCTGGTCGGCGAAGCGGCGCTCGAACCAGCCGACGATGCGGGTCTTGATGTCGTCGACGAGGGTGAACACCACCGGCACGTACAGCAGGCTGAGGAAGGTGGAGGTGATCAGGCCGCCGATCACGGCCACCGCCATGGGCGCGCGGAACTCGACGTCGGCGCCGAGGCCCAGCGCCACCGGCAGCATGCCGGCGGCCATGGCCACGGTGGTCATCAGGATCGGCCGGGCGCGCTTGTGGGCGGCGTCCATCAGGGCGTCGTGGCGGTCCATCCCGCGCTTGCGGGCCTCCAGCGCGTACTCGACCAGCAGGATCGAGTTCTTCGCGGCGATGCCCATCAGCATGAGGATGCCGATCAGGGCCGGCATGGACAGGGTCCGCCCGGTCAGCAGCAGCAGGCCGAAGGCCCCGCCGATGGCCAGGGGCAGGGCGGCCTGGATGGTGAAGGGGTGGGCGAAGCTGCGGAACAGCAGCACCAGGACGGCGTACATCAAGAGGATGCCGGTCGAGATGGCGAAGACGAAGCCCATGACCATCTCGTTCAGGTTCTCGACGTCGCCGGCCGGTTCTTCCTCCACGCCCGGGGGCAGGTTCTTCAGCGCCGGCAGCTGGTGCACCTTGGTGTTGGCTTCGCCCAGCGTCAGGCCCTCCAGCTCGGCCTGAATGGTGGCGGTGCGGCTTCGGTCCAGGCGGTCGATCTGGGAGGGGCCGGCCCCGAAGTGCAGGTCGGCCACCGCGCTCAGCGGCACGGCCGGTCCGGCCGAGGTCGGCACGCGCATGTTCTCCAGCGCGCCCAGGTCGTCGCGGTCGCGGTCGTTCAGACGCACGCGGATCGGCACCTGGCGGTCGCCCAGGGTGAACTTTGGCAGCACCTGCTCGACGTCGCCGATGGTCGCGACGCGCACCGTCTGGGACAGGTCGGCGGCCGACACGCCCAGCCGCGCGGCCTGGTCGGGCTTGGGCGTGACCAGGATCTCCGGGCGGGCGAGGGCGGCGGAGTTGACCACGTTGGTCAGGCCCTGCATGGCCCGCATCTCGGTCTCCACCTTGCGCGCGGCTCGCGCCAGGGCGTCGCCGTCGTCGCTGGTCAGGGCGATGGACATGCTGGGCGTCGAGTCGGCGCCGAAGCGGATGCGCGCGCCGGGGATGTCGCGGGACTGCTCGCTCAGCTCCCGCTCGATCTGCTGCTGGGTCAGCTTGCGGTCGCCCCGGTCGACCAGGTCCATGGTGATCGAGGCGCGGCGCACGTCGGCCAGCGCGCCGCCGCCGCCTCCGCCGCCGGTCGCCGCCTGGCCCGAGCCGATCAGGGCGTAGACGGTCTCCACCTCGGGACGGGCCAGCATGCGCCGGGTCATGGTCTGCACGACCGCGTCGGTCTCCTGGAGCGTCGCGCCCGGCGGCAGCTCGACCGAGACGGTCGAATAGCCCTGGTCGCCGGCCGGGATGAATTCGCCGGGCAAGAGCGGCAGCAGGCACAGCGAACCGATGAAGACGGCGATGCCGGCGCCCATGGCGATCTTGCGGTGGCCCAGCGACCAGTGCAGCGCCTTCAGATAGCGGCCCATCCAGAACGGGTCGCGGTTGGGCTCCTCGGGATGGGCGCGCAGGAGGTAGGCGCCCATCAGCGGCGTGAGCAGTCGCGCCACCACCAGGGAGAACAGCACCGAGACGCAGGCCGCCAGCGCGAACGACTTGAAGAACTGGCCGACCACGCCGCCCATGAAGCCCACGGGCGCGAACACGGCGACGATGGTGAAGGTGGTCGCCACCACCGCCAGGCCGATCTCGTCGGCGGCCTCCAGCGCGGCCGGGTAGGGCGCTTTGCCCTCGCGCATGTGGCGGACGATGTTCTCGATCTCGACGATGGCGTCGTCGACCAGGATGCCGATGGTCAGCGACAGAGCCAGCAGGGTGACCACGTTGAAGGACTGGTTCAGCGGGGCCAGCACGGCGAAGGTCGGGATCAGCGACATGGGCATGGCCACCGCCGCGATCAGGGTGGCGCGCCAGTCCCGCAGGAACACCCAGACCACGATCACCGCCAGCAGGGCGCCCAGGCCCAGCGCCTCCATCGAGGCGTAGTAGCTCTCCTCCACGAACTGGACGGTGGAGGTGACCTCCTCGATCGTCACCTCCTTGTGCTTGTCGTCCAGCGCCTTGACCGCGTCGCGCACCTTGCGGGCCAGCGCGACCTCGCTGCCGTCGCGGGTGCGCAGCATGGAGAAGCCGACCACCTCTTCGCCGTTGAAGCGGGCCCGGCCGCGCGCCTCGGTCCAGGCGTCCTCGACACGGCCCAGGTCGCCCAGCCGCACGCTGCGCCCGCTCGGCAGGTCGATGCGCATCTCGCGCAGCTCGTCCATGCTGCGGGCGCCGCCGAGGGTGCGCAGGGCCCGCTCCTCGCCGGCCAGCGTGGTGCGCCCGCCCGGCAGGTCGGCGTTGAAGCGCTCCAGCTGCTGGCTGACCGCGGCGGCGGTGACGCCCTGGGCGGCCAGGCGGTCGGCGTCCAGCTCGACGCGGATCTCGCGCTGGACCCCGCCCTCGCGGGTGACCTGGGCGATGCCGGGTATGGCCAGCAGGGCCTTGGACACGTCGTTGTCGACGAACCAGCTGAGCTGTTCGGGGTTCATGCCCGGCCCGCGCACGACGTAGGTGATCAGCGGCGAGCCGGTGATGTCGATGCGGGTGACGGTCGGCTCGGGCACGTCGGCCGGCAGGTCGGCGCGCACGCTGGAGACGGCGTTGCGCACGTCGTTGGTGGCGCGCTCCAGGTCGGTGCCGAGTTCGAACTCGACGGTGGTGACGCTGACCCCGTCGCCGACGGTGGAGCGGATGTGGCGCACCCCGTTCAGCCCGGTCAGGCTGTCCTCGATGATGCGGGTGACCTGGGTCTCCAGCTCGTTGGGCGCGGCGCCCGGCTGGCCGGCGGTGACCGTCACGGCCGGGAATTCGACGTCGGGGAAGTTGTTCACCCGCATCGTCATGAAGCCGGCGACGCCGGCGATGGTCAGGATGATGAACAGCAGCGCCGTCGGCACCGGATTGCGGATGGCCGAGGCGGAGATGTTGCGGAACATCAGGTCCTCGCCGCCGTCGGGGCGACGCCGATCCGCACCCGGTCGCCGTCGGCCAGGAAGCCCGCGCCCTGGACAGCCACGCGCTCGCCGGCCTTCAGCCCGGCGGTGATCTCGACCCGGCCTTCGGCGCGGGCGCCGGTGGTCACCGAGCGGAAGTGGGCCCGCTCGTCGGCGCCGACTACGAACACGCCGGCCTTGTCCTCGCGATAGACGACGGCCGCGAGCGGCACGGTCAGGGCCGGCTGGGCGCCCACGTCGATACGGGCGCGGGCGAACATGCCCGGGCTGAAGGCGGAGCGGGCGGGCAGGGCGACGCGAGCCAGGCCCAGCCGGGTCTGCGGGTCGACCTGCGGGGTGACGATACGGACCGAGCCGGCCACGGTCCCGGCCTGGGCGGCGGTGACCTGGGCGGACTGGCCGGGGCGGACGAGGCCCAGGTCGGCCTCGGGCACCTCGGCGTTGAGCTCGAGCCGGCCGTCGCGCACCACGCGGAACAGCTCGGTCCCGGCGACGACGATCTGGCCCTTCACCACCGCGCGCGCGCTGACCAGGCCGGCCACCGGCGCGCGGATCACCGTCTGGTCGAGGCGCGCGGCGGTCTCGGCGCGGGAAGCGATCGCGGCGGCCACGTCGGCCGAGGCGGTGCCCTGCTCGGCGGTGCGGGAGTCCAGGTCGGCAGTGCTGAGATAGCCGCGCCGGTTCAGCTCGCGCGAGCGCTTGAGGTTGGCCTCGGCCTCGGCCAGGCGGGCGCGGGCGCTGGCCACCGCGGCGGTCTGCTGGCGCAGCTGGGCCTGCAGCACTTCGTCGTTCAGCTTCACCAGGGTCTGGCCTTGAGAGACGTAGTCGCCCTCGTCGACGTTGACGGCGACGGCGGTCAGGCCGCCGGTCTCGGCCGCGACGGGGATTTCGCGCCAGGGGGCCACCGTGCCGGAGGCGTCGACCGTGCGGGGCAGGGCCTCGCTGCGGACGGCTTCGGCGGTGACGGTGAGGACGGCGCGGGGCTCGGTCTTCTTCTCTTCGCCCTTGTGGCAGGCCGAAAGCGCCACGGCGATCAGGGCCGCCGTGACGCTCCAGCGAAGGGTTCGAAGACAACGCACCTGGTTTACCGTCCCGGCCCGGCGATCACTGAAGCTGATCGCTCAACGACGCCGAGCGGGGGCGGTTCCGGCGAAGGGCGGAGCCCTCCGGTCAGGCGTGGTGCGCGGCGGAGGAGTCGATGCGCTCCACCTTGGACTTCACGACGGTGGTCAGCAGGCGATAGCGGAACAGCAGCGCTCCTATCCCCGCGCCCAGCGCCGGGGCGACGAAGAACAACCACAGCTGCTGCAGGGCCTGGCCGCCGACCAGCACCGCCGGACCGAAGCTGCGGGCCGGATTGACCGAGACGCCGGTCACGTGAATCCCGACAATGTGGATGACCGCGAGCGCGATGCCGATGGCCAGGCCGGCGAAGCCGGTGACGGCCCAGTCGCTGGTCGAGGCCAGGATCACGGTCACGAACAGGGCGGTCATGACCGTCTCGAACAGGAAGGCCGCGCCCAGCGGATAGCCGCCGCCGTAGTCCGGGCCCCAGCCGTTCTGGCCCAGGCCGCCCGCGGTGGTGCCGGCGATCCCGAGCAGCAGGGCCGCGCCCGCCAGCGCCCCGGTGAACTGGGCGATCCAGTAGAGGCTCATGTCGCGCGCGCTCATCCGGCCGGTCAGGAACATGGCCAGGCTGACGGCCGGGTTCACGTGACAGCCGGAGATCGGGCCGATGGTGTAGACCATGGCCAGGAGGGCGAAGCCGAAGGCCAGGGCGATGCCGAGTTGGCCGACCTCCTCACCGCCCAGGACCGCCGCCCCGCAACCGAACAGGACGAGGACGAGCGTTCCGATGAACTCCGCTAAAAATCGGCTCATGAAACAGCCTCCGTCGAATGCGCATTGGGATTCGCGCTTTGGGAATAATGCGCAGGGACGCGCGCCGTTCGCTCCGGAGAACCCCTGACGCCGCCTCAGGATCGGCCCGATAACAATCGGGCTGGCGGCTCCCCACCTCCTTGTCCTGTATGGCGTTGGTGAGCGCGTCCATGCGTTGGTTGCTTACGATTGGCGTCCTGGCCGCCGCGGGCTGGTGGCTGGCGCGACTGGCTTCGGCGGTCCCTCCGGACGCCCTCGAGCCGCCCGGCGTGAGCTGGACCGTGTTCGACTGCGACGGCGACCAGCGTTTCGCCGCGCGGCTCGGCGAAGGCGGCACCGAGGTCTACTTCCCCAACGGCGAGCATGCGGTCATTCCCGACGGCGGCAGCCGGCCCTATGCGGGCGGGACGCTGTCCGTGGACGGCCCCACGACGGTCTTCGCCAAGGGCGGGGCCCGGATCGACTGCGAGGCCCGTTCCGCGGCCCTGGAAATCGAACTGGGGCCGCCGTCGGCCCCGGTCGCCGCGCCGCCCGACGTCGTCGGCTAGGCCGCGGCCTGCCGGGCCCCGAGCGTCTTGGCGCCGGGCGTCTAGGGCGAACTTCCAGCCTGCGTCAGGAGGACACCCGATGCCCGGGGCTCCCGCGATGTGGTCTCGTCGATCGTGGCGGTCGTCTTTGGCGACGACGCCATTGGTTGCAGTCGGCGGGCGAGGGCTGAACGTGTTCGAGAAGACCCCACGGCGTGAACAGCAGCCAAATCGGCTCTCGGCTGGTTTCTCTCACGAGGCCGAACCGAGGTCCCCTTTGATGACGCGCATTCTCATCGCCGATGATCACGAGGTCGTCCGGCGCGGCGTGCGCGCGGTGCTGGAGGCGCGCCCCGGCTACGAGATCGTGGCGGAGGCCTGCGACGGCGGCGTGGCGGTCGACGAGGCGATCGACAAGAAGCCCGACGTCGCCATCCTGGACTTCTCGCTGCCGGTGCTGAACGGCCTGGACGCCACGCGCAAGATCCGCTCCGGCTCGCCGCACACCGAGATCCTGATCTTCACCATGCACGACAGCGAGACCATCATCCGCGACGTGCTGCAGGCGGGCGCGCGCGGCTACCTGCTGAAGAGCGACGCCGACACCCAGCTGGTCTCGGCCGTCCAGGCCCTGGCCCGCCACCGGCCGTTCTTCTCCTGGCGGGTGTCCGAGGCGCTGCTGGAGGACTTCCTCGAGCGCTCCGAGCATCACAATCCGACCGGGTCGCTGACCCCGCGCGAGCGCGAGGTCGTGCAGCTGATCGCCGAGGGCAACAGCAACAAGCAGATCGGCCGGCTGCTGAACGTCAGCGTCAAGACGGTGGAGACCCACCGGGCCTCGGCCATGCGCAAGCTGGGCGTGTCGTCGACGGCCGACCTGGTGCGCTACGCCGTGCGCAACCACCTGGTCATTCCGTGACGTCTTCCGTCAGGCCGCGAGCCGGCTGAATCGGGAAGATCGCGCGCACCATCGCGCCGCGACGCCCCCGGCCGATGTGCAGGGTGCCGCCGCACTCGGCCACGCGCGCGGTCATGCCGGGAATGCCGACGCCCAGGTCCGGGCCGCCTTCGAGGCCGCGTGGGAAGCCTTCGCCGTCGTCCTCGACGGTCAGCAGCAGGCGGTCGGACTTCAGCTCCAGGGTCAGCCAGGCGCGGGTCGCACGCGCGTGGCGGTGCACGTTGGACAGCGACTCCTGCACTACGCGCAGCAGGTTGCGCTGGATCAGGTAGTCCAGGCCGTCCACGCCGCTGGAGACGTTGAGGCTGATCTTCAGGTCCGAGCGGCGCGAGAAGCCCTCGACGAACCGGCGCAAGGTGTAGCCCAGGCCGTCGGCGCCGAGGTTCGGCGGATGCAGCAGGTAGCTGAACACCCGCAGCTCCTTCTGGGCCTCCTCCAGCGAGGCGCGCACGTCGCCGATGATCGGTTCGACCCCGTCCAGGTGGCCGGCGATCTCGGCCAGCCGCGCCACGCCCAGGCTGAGCGCGACCAGGTGCTGGCCGGTGGAGTCGTGCAGCTCGGCGGCGATCTTGCGCCGCTCGTCCTCCTGGATGGCCAGCAGCTGCCGGGTCAGGTGGTTGACCGCCAGATGGGCCTGGTGGACCTCGGTGACGTCCTCGTGGGCGACCACGAAGCGGATCTGGCCGTCGTGGTCGAAGCGCGAGACGCGCAGCTGGAACCAGCGCGGCGGCGCGGTCTCGACCCGGTAGGTGTGGTAGAAGCTGCTGCGCTGGCCCGCCTGCATGGCCTCCAGCCCGGCCAGCACCCTGGCCGCGTCGGCCGAGGTCGGCGCCGCGGCCCGGCAGGCCTCGACATAGCTGACGCCCACGCCCGCGCCGCCGACCCGGTCGGTGTTGCGCTCGGCGAAGCGGCGCCAGGCGCGGTTGACCGCGATGACCACGCCCGCTTCGTCCAGGATGGCGACGTGCGCCGACAGGCTGTCCAGCGAGCGCTGCAGCAGCCACTTGGTCTCTTCCAGCTCGCGCCGGCGCAGCCGCGCCTCGGTGACGTCGCGGAAGAACACGCTGGCCCCGCCGGCGAGCGGATAGAGGTGCAGCTCCATCCAGCGCCCCGGATAGAGGGTGGAGGCGACCTCGCCATGTTCGGGCCGTTCGGTGTCCAGCACGCGGGCGACCGCGTCGATCAACTCGGACGACTGGCCGAACCGCTCCAGGAAGGGGATGCCGACGAAGTCCCGGCCGATGGGGTCGGCGAACCAGCGCTCGGCCCGCGGGTTCGCGCTCGTGACCCGTCCGTTGTGGTCGAGGGTGAAGTAGCCGTCGGTGATCCCGGCGAGCAGGCTCTCGAGCTGGCCGTTCAGGCTGGCCAGTTCCTCCGCCGAGCGCTTCACGTAGTCGATGTCGGTGGCCGCGCCGAACCACTGCATGCCGCCCTGGCCGTCGGGCATGGCGCGCGCGCGCACCAGATGCCAGCGCCAGCGGCCCTCGGCGTCGCGCAGCCGGCACTCGTACTCGAAGGGCGCGAGCGGTCCGCGGACCTCGCGCCAGACCTCGCGCACCGCTTCCAGGTCGTCGGGGTGCACGACGCCGATCCAGCCGTCGCCGAGCGCGGCTTCGACGCGGACGCCCGTCCGCTCGGCGAAACGGCCGTTCAGGTAGGTCAGGCGCCCGCGGCCGTCAGCGGAGAACAGGACGTCAGGCACGGTCTCGGCCATGGCCGACAGGCGCGCCTCGCCCTCGGCCAGCGCTTCGCGGGTGCGGACGTGCTCGGTGATCTCCCGCCCCGAGCCCAGCAGGAGGACGATTTCGCCACGCGAGTCGCGGATCGGCACCAGGGTGGTCTCCCAGGTGCGCTCGCCGGTGGGCAGGGTCAGGGTCTCCTCGTAGCGCAGCGCTTCGCCGACGCCGACGCAGGCGCGGTAGCGCTCGCTGACCGCCGCCGCCGCGGCCGGCGGCAGGCAGTCCTCGGGACGGCGCCCGATCAGGTCCGTCGCGCACAGCCCGGTCAGGCGCTCGTGCGCCGGATTGATGCCGCCGAACAGGAATTCGCCGGCCGGCGTGACCCGCACCGTGAACAGGGCTTCCGGCGCCAGGGCCCAGTAGCTCTCGTGGACCGGCGGCAGGTCTTCGATGACGGCGCCGGTGCGGGGGAAGGCGGATGTCCGTCGCCGATCAGACTTCGCCGTGGGGGCGGCGGCCGGATTTTGTGAGTTCACGCCTGGGGGCTTTACAGTTCTTCGGTAAAGCTTGCGGCCTTCAATACCCGTGTCGGCCATGCGTACTGTCTCCAACCCTAGCAGAACAACCGGCCGTGATCCGTATTAGTGCTTAAGAGCACTCTGATTGGTCTGAGAAGCTGTGGGGGTGTGTCCGGGTTCCGTTCCGGTCGGCGCACGCTCAGGGCGCGCTCGGGCGCGGGCCGGGGAAACCCTGATTGGCGCCCGCCGGGCGTGCGCCTATTCCGGCGGGTGTCTGCGCGAGAGGCCGGCCGTGACCGACGCGAGCGAAGCGCGCAAGGAGCAGCCGGCCCATCCGCGCCGCGTCTCCGAGCACATGGCCAACGAGCGCACCTACCTGGCCTGGCTGCGCACGTCGGTGGCGCTGATGTCCTTCGGCCTGGTGCTGAACCGCTTCGCCGCCGAGCTCGCCGCCGTGCGAAGGCTGGCGGGTCAGCCGGGGCGTTCCGGCCTCGGCTTCCCGGCCGAGCACGTGGGGGTGGGCATGGTCGTGGCCGGAATGATCCTGATCTTCGGCGCCGCCATCCGCTACGCCCAGGTCCGGCGCGGCATCGACACCGGCGAGTACCGCCCGCTGGTGCGGGCGGTCTGGATCATCGCGCTCGCCGTGCTGGTGGGCGGGGCGACCTGCCTGGTGTGGATCTACCGGCGCGGCTAGGCGCGGGGCCTAGGGCAGGGCGTTGCCGGGGAGGTCCTTGAGGATCTGCTCCGCCACCCGGTCCAAGGCCTCCTGGGTGCCGTCCTGCTTGCCGAACACCGGGGCGGTGTACAGCGCCTGCCACACCAGCCGGCCGGTCGGACGGTCATAGACGTCCACCATCAGCGAGCCGGACGTGAAGGTGGTCGAGGCCAGGGTGGTGGTTGGCGCGCCGTAGGCCCCCCACGCCCAGCCGGGGGCGTCGCAGCCGCCCGGGCCGCAGTTCACCCCGCCGGGGCCGCCGAACCCGGCGCTGCCGGTGACGCGCGAGACGGTCTGGCCGGGGACGACGCCCTGCATCACACCGATGCGGTAGGCGATCTCCAGCTGGGCGTCGGAGTTGGCCGAGGCGTGGGTGTAGCCCTTTTCGGTCAGCGCCTTGTCGAGCGCCGCGCGCATGCGCTTCTGCAGCTCTGGGGTGTCGATGCGCGGATCGCGCGCCGCCGCCATTTCGTCGGAGACGTTCTTCCAGGCGTAGGCCGCGCCGGGGGTGACGCCGGTGGAGTCGGCGGCCAGCACCTTCACCTCGGGGGCGGGGTCGCCGCCCGTGGCGCATCCGGCCAGCCACAGGGCGGCGACCGCGGCGGTCGCGAAGGGCCTGAGTTTCATCGTCGATCACTCGCGGTCGGGGCGCGCCTGAGCGCCGGGTTGGGGCGCTTAGTAGGGCGGGTTCACCACCGTGTACTGGACCGAGCTGCCGTAATACTGCGGCTGGTACCAGGTGCCGCCGCAATACGAGTAGCTGATGCCGGTGTAGTAGATGGACTGGCAGGACGGCGGCACCGAATAGACCACCGAGCCGATCGCCGCGGCGGTGACCGCGGCGGCCGTGCCGTAGGCCACGCCGCGCGCCACCGGGTGGCCGTACCAGCCGCCGCCGTAGCCCCAGTCGTTGTCCCAGCCGCCGTCGACGTCGACGTCGATGTCGTTGCCGATGTTGACGTCGCCGTTGCGCACGCGGTCGCGGTCGACGTTGCGGTTGCCGCCCTGGTAGCGGTCCCCGCCCTGGACGCGATTGCGGTCGCCGCCGGCGTAGCGATCGCCGCCGCGGTTGATCTGGCCGCCGGCGCCGCCAGCCGCTGGGCGCTGCCCCGCCTGAGCGCGTCCGCCGGCTCCGGCCTGGGGCCGCTGGCCGCCGGCGTAGGCC
>NZ_JAAIVC010000210.1 GCF_010975005.1 Caulobacter sp. 17J65-9
CGCCGGCGGCGTCGCCCAAGCGCGCCGCCTATGACCCGAAGGCCGCCGCCGGCCTGCTGGCCGCCCTGGGCGGCGCCGGCAACGTGCGGGCGGTGTCGACCTGCTCCAGCCGCCTGCGGGTGGAGGTGGCCGAGGCCGGCCGGGTGGACGAGGCGGCGGTGCGGGCCCTGGGCGTGCGCGGCGTGGTCAAGCCCGCCCCGCACAGCGTGCACGTGGTTCTGGGCCCCTCGGCGGAAGCCGCGGCCGAAGCCCTGCGCGGCCTGCTGCAGCCCGCCTGATGACCTCCGCGGCGCGCCCGGCTGAGCGGCTGGTCTCGCTGGACGCGACCCGCGGCCTGACGATCATCGGCATGATCGTCGTCAACGCCGCGGCCTATCTGCACTATGTCGCCAAGGACCCGGTCTATCCGCTTCTGATGCACGCCGAGTGGATCGGCTTCACCCTGGCCGACTGGGTCTTCCCGGCCTTCGTCGTGCTGATGGGCGTGTCGATCGGCATCGCGCCGGCGCAAGGCCCGGGGCGGGTGGCGGCGCGCACGCTGCGCCTGGTCCTGATCGGCCTGGTGCTGTCGAACCTCTACTGGATGATCGACATGCAGGCGAACGCCTTCAGGCCGTTCGGCGTGCTGCAGCGGCTGGGCCTGGCCTACGCCGCCGCGGCCCTGCTGTACCGCGGGCTGAGGCCGCGCACGCGCCTGTGGCTGGCCGGGCTCGCCTTGCTGCTCTACTGGCCGCTGCTGCTGGTCCCCACGCCCGACGGCCTGGCCGACCTGCATGTCGCCGGCGCCAATCTCGAAGGCTGGATCGACCGGGCGGTGCTGGGCGTGCACGTCTATGAGAAGGGCCCGCTGGGTTTCGATCCCGAGGGGATCCTCAGCACCCTGCCGACCATCGCCCAGTGCCTGCTGGGCGTGGCCGCGGGCGAGCGGCTACGGTCTGCACGTCCGCTGATCGCCGCGCGCGACCTGACCGCGGCCGGCGTCGCGCTGGTGGTCGGCGGCATGGTCTGGGCCCCGTTCTTCCCGCTGATCAAGGGCGTGTGGACGTCCAGCTACGTGCTGCTGTCGACCGGCCTGACCTTCGTCGTGCTGGGCGCGGCGGTGGTGGTCTGCGACCTGTGGCGGCTGCGCGGGCCGCTGACCGGCTTCCTGACCGCGTTTGGGGCCAACGCCGTGTTCGCCTACGTCCTGCACTATCTGGCCACCGTCGTGCTGGGCTGGGACGTCGCCGCGGTGCTGTTCCGGGCGGGCGAGCCCTGGCTGCAACCGCAGGCCGCCGCCCTCATCCCGGTCGCGGCTTTCCTGGCCCTGTGCTGGTGGCCGCTCAGCCACATGCAGCGGCGCGGCTGGATCGTGAAGGCTTGATACGAAAAGGGCCGGCGCGCCCTTCGACACGCCGGCCCCTTTCAGGTCTCTGCGATCCGTCAGACCACGAAGAAGTCCGACCAGGTCACGGTCGAGTTCGGGGTCACCTCCGCGAACTTCACGGCTTGGACCGAGCCCGTGCCGTCGGCGTCGAACCACAGCGATCCGGTGGCCTTGTCGTAGATCACCCGGTCGGTGGCGTCGTGCGCCGCCGTGCCGGCCCAGAACGCCGACGAGGCTAGCCCGCCGCCGTGCAGGCCGGTGAACACCGCGTCGTCCAGGCGGATGGTGTCGTCCACCGACGAGAAGTCGGTGATCTTGTCGACCGCCCCGGCGAAGGCCGCGTCGAACACGAAGGTGTCGCGCCCGGCGCCGCCGCTCAAGGAGTCGGCGCCGGCGCCGCCGTAGATCCAGTCGTTTCCGTCGCCGCCCAGGATGGTGTCGTTCCCGGCGTCCCCGTAGAGGAAGTCGCCGCCCGCGCCGCCGTCCAGGTGGTCGTTCCCGGCCTTGCCGCCCAGGGTGTCGTTGCCGCCCAGACCCTTCATGACGTCGTTCCCGGCGGTCCCGGACAGCGTGTTCGCCGTCTCGGTGCCGGTGATGGTCGTCGGGGTCGGGGTGGGCGTCGGCGTGGGAGTAGGCGTCGGAGTCGGAGTCGGAGTCGGCGTGGGTGTCGGCGTCGACGCGCCGGCGGTCGGGTCGATCCAGTCCGCCTTCACGTTGTCGGTCCCGATCGTCACCTGCTTGGTGAAGGCATCGAAGCCGCCGCCCGAGAAGGTCACCGAGTAGGTCCCGGCCCCCAGCTCCATGTCATAGCCGCCGGCGGTCTCGGTGACGGCGCTCTTCACCACGCCGGTGGAGACGTTCTTGGCCGTGACGGTCATCCCCGCCAGGCCCTCGCCGACGTCGTAGAAGTGGTCGCCGTCCTTGTCGTCGAAGGCGACGCCGGTCAGGAACGGGTTGGTCGAGGTCTTGGCGAAGTCCTGGGTCACGAAGGCGGTGTCGCGCCCGCCGTAGTCGCCGGTCTCGAAGCCGATGCCGACCTCGCGGTAGGTCGGGTTCATCAGGTTGGTGTAGTGGCCCGGCGAGTTGACCAGGTTGGTGTGCAGCAGCTGCACCTCGTCCTGCAGGCCGGCCGGCGCGCGGGTAGTGGCGTAGGCGATGTTCTCGGCCCAGCCCCAGGAGCCGGAGAAGTTATAGCCGGCCGAGGTCATGCGGGCGCCGGCGTCGGACCCGTTCGCGCCGGTGTGGGAGAAGGTGTCGGTCGAGATCATCCACTGGCTGTGGGTCTCGGCGGCTTCGTTCAGGTCGCCGTCGAACGCCAGGGGTTGGGCGCCCTTCTTGGCGCGTTCGGCGTTGACGAGTTCGAGCATGAATTGCTCGTAGGCGGTGGCTTGAGACAAGGAAAACGTCCCCTCTGTTAGTCCGGTCTACTTCGCGTCACCCTGTCGCAAATCTATGATTTTGCTTCAGAATTACGCGCACCGGCAGTGGGCCGTCCGACTGTGTCTCAGATGTGGCCAGATCCGGGCTCAACCCCGGATCGCGCCGTGGCATGCGGCCGCAGCGGCTGAGCTCAGCTCAGGACCGGTCTGCGCAAGGGCGTCTGCGGCGCAGCCATCCCCGGCTGAGGCTCGATCACCACCGTCTGCCGCAACCAGCGGGTGATCCAGCCGCGCGAGCGGTCGCCGGCGCAGGCGCTCTCGCCGCGATAGCGCAGCCGGCTCAGCCCCGCCTCCTCGAGCCGCATCAGCGCCTCGTCGAACCGATCGGCCAGGCGGCCGCTGCGCGCGCCGCGTTCGCCGATGTGGACCGGCAACTCGCCGATGGCGGCCAGCACGGCGCGGACCTGTCGCGCCTTGCGGGCCTCGGCGTCCTCCTGCAGCGACAGCCACACCGCCAGCTTCTTGGCCAGCACGTCGGCGCCGCGGTTGGAGCGGTGATCGAAGCGCAACGGACCGGCCGGCGGGCGGCGGGGGCTCACGGCGCCAGGGCCGGGGCGAAGGAAATCGGCGAGGGTGCGGACCTCGGTCGCGCCTTCGACCTGCAGGCGCAGGCGGCGCAGCCGGTCGAGCTCGGCGTCGACCTGGGCGCGGAAGGCGCGGCGTTCGTCGCCGCAGCGAGCGTAGGCCTTGGCCTGCAGCACCGCCTCGGCGTCGACCCGGGCCGCCAGATCGACGGCCAGCAGGGCGTCGAGCGTGAGCGCGCTGAACTCTTCCACGTCCGCCCAGGCCGCCGCGGCGTCCGGCGCCGAGGTCGAGACCGCGATGCGCCCGTGCGGGCCGCGATGTTCGAAGGCCACCCGGCCGCCGGTCTCGCGCCAGCCGCGCTGAAGCACTCGGGCGTGCGGCCCGCCGGCCATCAGGGCCGCGGCCGCGGCCGCGAAGGCCGCGCGATCGAAGAAGGCGCCCGCGGACTTCGGCGCCGTGGCGGGAGCCTCGGCGACCATGTCCATCGCGAACGCAGACGTGGGTAAGCGCGAAGACGCGAACGGGGCACTGTCCATCTCGAACCCCCTATCCCGCACACGGTCTCCTCAACGTCACGGCCAAGCTTTCGTTCCGCGAAAGCTGAATTTTCGCGCAACGCTCTCCGCAACGCGGATTCTAAATCTCGCGGCGCGGGCGGGCAGAAAGCAACGTTTCTTCAGCAATACTTAACCTTGGCGCCCCGGCACGCGGCGCCGGAAGCGTCGCCGTCCCGAAAATCCCGGATGTGGACCGTGCCACGGTCGAGCTGTCAGCCGCGAGGCCGACCGTGACAGGCGTGCCTGTCGGACTGGGGGGGCGGCTTCGCTGGTCTCCGTACTTTTCAATCCTGGAGGAGGTTCGCATGCTTCTGAAAGCTTACGTGAAGGCTACGGCCGTGGCGGCCGACGCGAAGGCCTATCTGCAGCGTCTGCGCGACGACGAGAGCGGCGCCAGCATGGTCGAGTATTCGCTGCTCATCGGCCTGATCACCGTGGCCGCGGTGCTGATGATCAGCGCGGTCGGCGGCAAGGTCTCGACCGCTTGGACCAACCTCAACACCAACTTCACCGTGGCCAGCTGATCGGCTGATCCGGTTCGCGGCGGACGGCCCTCGCGGCCGTCCGCCTGCGCTCGATCTCACGGACTTCGAGGGGGGGACGGCTCATGCGGGCTATTGGACTGGGACTGTTGGCGGTGGCCCTCGTGCTGGGGCTCGCGGCTGTTTGGGGCGTGCGGACGATTACGGCGGCCAAATCGGCGCCGGCGACGCAACTGGACCAGACGGTCGTCGTGGTCGCGTCTCGCCCGATCGAGTTCGGCGAAACCCTGAAGCCGGAACTGCTGCGCGCCCAGGCCTGGCCGGCCGGCGCGCAACCCGACGGCGCCTTCAAGACGGTCGGGGAACTGACCACCGGCTCGCCGCGCGTGGCGCTGCGGCCCATCGCGGCCAACGAGCCGATCCTGGCTTCGCGCATTTCCGGACCCGGCGCCCGGGCGACCCTGTCGGGCGCCATCGACGCCGGCAAGCGCGCGGTGACCATCCGCGTGGACGACGTGGTCGGCGTGGCCGGCTTTGTCCTGCCGGGCGACTTCGTCGACGTGCTGGTCACCCGCACGGAAGGCGACCGGGGCGAGCGGACCAACATGCGCACCGACGTCCTGCTCGAGGGCGTGCGGGTGCTGGCGGTCGACCAGCTCGCCAATGAGAACAAGAACGATCCGGTCGTGGCCAAGGCCGCGACCATCGAAGTGGCGCCCGAGCAGGCCCAGCGCCTGGCGCTCGCGGCGGAGGTCGGGACCTTGTCGCTGTCGCTGCGCGGCACCGCCGACGCCATGGCGACCTCGCCGTCCGAAGCGGTGCGCACCGTGCGGGTGGGCGACCTGCGGCTGGGCGCGGCCGCCGCGCCGGAGCCGGTCAAGGTCGTGCGGGTGCAGCAGCCGCGCCA
>NZ_JAAIVC010000211.1 GCF_010975005.1 Caulobacter sp. 17J65-9
GGCGACCACGGCGCTGGGCGCTGTGGCCGGGGCCGCGGTCGGCGGCGCGACCGGCGGCCTGATCGGCGCGCTGACCCACGCCGGCCACACCGAGGAGGAAGCCCACGTCTACGCCGAGGGCGTGCGCCGCGGCGGCGCGCTGGTCTCCATGCGCGTGGCCGACGACGCGGTGCCGACGGTCGAGGGCATCATGAGCCGCCATCACGGCGTCGACGCCGCCGAACGCGGCCGCGCCTACCGCGAAGCCGGCTGGAGCGGCCGCTTCGACGAACGCGCCCCGGCCTACAGCCGCGAGCAGATCGAACGCGAACGCGGGATGTACGGGCGCTGACTGACCTTCCTTCTCCCCTCGCGGGAGAAGGTGGCGCGCGGCGCGCGTCGGACGAGGGGTGTCTGCGCGACGCCTGAAAGGCCTAGCGCCCGCTCCTCGTCCTGACGCCCCGGCGCCGACACCCCTCATCCGACCGGCGGAGTTCATCCTCGGGCCGACCTTCGGTCGGACCCGGGGCCGGCCACCTTCTCCCGCAAGGGGAGAAGGAAGAGGATGGCCCCCGACCTTGACTGTCCCCGCCTCGCCCCCACCTGCGGTTAAGGGGAGCGCGTCATGGCGGAGTTTCTGCTCGAACTCGGGATCAACATCCTCGGCGGCCTGCTCGAAGGCTGCCTGACGGTGACGTTCGATCAGTGGAAACGCCCCGAGGTCAAACCCTTCATCGACCTGCACTCGCTCTAGGCGTCCGATGCTGCGCCTGCTCGAAGCCTTGCACGGACTGCTCGAGCTCCTCGCGGTCGTCGCCGAGGTCTCCGCCGTCTTCGAGCGTGGGCGGCCCGAGCCGGTCGTGACGCTCGACCTGCGCGAGCTCTAGGCCCGCCCCCGCCGATACAGCGAAATCCCGAGCCGCCTCAGGGCCTGCCCGATTGGCCGCGCTCCGGCCCGGACGCACGTAGGGCGACCGCGCCCGCGCGCCCGTGGAGGCTTCCATGACCCAGCCCCAAACTCCGCCCCGCCGGACCGTGCTGGCCGGCGGCGGCGCCCTGCTGGCGCTCGGCGCCGCGGCCTGCAAGCCGAAAGAGGCCGCGGGCGGCCCCGGCGAAAAGTCGGCCGTGCCCCTGCTGGCCGCCGCCACCGACGCCTACGTCTACGGCTATCCGCTCGTGACCATGGACACCACGCGCCGGGTGATGACCAACGTCGCCGCGGCCGAGGCCAGTCACGCGCCGATGGGCCAGTTCGCCAACATGCGCACCTATCCGACGGCCGCCTTCCGCGACGTCACCGCGCCCAACGCCGACACGCTCTACTCGTCCGCCTGGCTGGACGTGAGCCGCGAGCCGGTGGTCCTGCAGATCCCCGACGAGCACGGCCGCTACTTCCTGATGCCCATGCTGGACGGCTGGACCAACGTGTTCCAGTCGCCGGGCAAGCGCACCACCGGCACGGGGCCGCAGACCTATCTGATCAGCGGGCCGACCTGGTCGGGGACGCCGCCGGCCGGGGTGACCCAGTACAAGTCGCCCACCGACATGGTCTGGATCCTGGGCCGCACCTACGCCAGCGGCACGCCGCAGGACTACGCCGAGGTGCACAAGATCCAGGACCAGCTGAAGCTGGTCCCGCTCAGCGCCTGGGGCCAGGCCTACACGCCGCCGGCGGCGGTGGTGGACACGAGCGTCGACATGAAGACCCCGCCGCGCACCCAGGTGGAGAGCATGAGCGGCCAGGCCTTCTTCCAGCGCATGGCCGAGCTCATGAAGACCAATCCGCCGGCCGCCGCCGACGCGCCCATGGTCGCGCGCCTAGCCAAGATCGGCATCGTCCCCGGCCAGGCCTTCGACGCGACCAAGCTGGACGCCGCCACCGCCGACCAGGCCAAGGCCGCGGCCCTGAAGCAGATCACCGACCACATGCCCAAGGCCGGCAAGGACGTGAACGGCTGGACCTTCGCCTCGCCCACCGGCCAGTACGGGACCGACTATCTGCAGCGCGCCTTCATCGCCCAGGCCGGGCTGGGGGCCAACCTGCCGCAGGACGCGATCTATCCGACCGCCAAGGTCGACGCGAACAACCAGGCGCTGGACGCCTCGATCAACAACTACGTCATCCGCTTCCCGAAGGACGGCCTGCCGCCGGTCGACGGCTTCTGGTCGATCACCATGTACGACCCGAGCTACTTCTTCGTGGCCAACCCGCAGAACCGCTTCACCGTCAGCGCCCGGGACAAGCTGAAGCAGAACCCCGACGGCACCACCGACGTCTACGTCCAGGCCAAGTCGCCGGGCGCCGACAAGGCGTCGAACTGGCTGCCGGCGCCCAGCGGGCCGTTCATCCTGATGGCGCGCACCTACTGGCCCAAGCAGGCGATGATCGACGGCGGCTACGCCCTGCCCGGCGTGGCGGTGGCGGGGTCGGCGAACGTGTAGGGCCCCCAAAGATCTCCCCCCTCTGGGGGGAGCCGGCGGCTGCAAGCCGCCGTGGGGGGCTCCAGCTTGACGCGAGGACGGCCGCCGCGCCAAACGCGCGCGCTCCGCTGGAGCCCCCTCCACCGCTTCGCGGTCCCCCTCCCCCACCGCTTCGCTCGGGGGAGGATTGGAAAATTTCTCCCACCCCTGTCGGAGCCGTCCCCTTCCGTGCGTCATTCTCTCGAACGCAACCGAGGAGGACGAACCGATGCGCTTCATCGTCTTTGTGAAGGCCAACGCCGACACCGAAGCCGGGGTCATGCCCACCGAAAAGGACATGGCCGAGATGATGAGCTTCAACGAGAAGCTGGTGGCCGCCGGCCTGATGCGCGACGGCGAAGGCATGCACCCGACCAGCGCCGGCGCGCGCGTGCGCTTCAACGGCGCCGAGCGCACGGCCGAGAAGGGCCCCTTCCCGCTGAACAACACCGTGGCCGGCTTCTGGATGCTGGAGGCGGGCTCGCTGGACGAAGTCATCGAGTGGATGAAGCAGTGCCCCAACCCCACCGGCCAGACCGGCGAGCTGGAAATCCGCCAGCTGTTCGACCCCGCCGACTTCGGCGAGGCCCTGACGCCCGAGCTGATCGCCCGCGAGCAGAAGATGCGCGAGCAGGTCGGCGGCTGAAGATCTCCCCCCTCTGGGGGGAGCAGCCGGCGAAGCCGGCGTGGGGGGCTCGCCTTGGCGCGACGGAGACCGCTCCGCCAAGCTGGAGCCCCCTCCACCACCCTTCGGGTGGTCCCCCTCCCCCAGCGCTTCGCTAGGGGGAGGATCTTGAAAGGAGACCTCCCCATGCTCTCCGACCTGACCCCCGTCGCCACCGTGGCGGTCCGCGACCTGGCCGCGGCGGCGAAGTTCTACGAAGGCGTGCTGGGCCTGAAGCGCGTCGACGGCGGCCCCGACCAGGGCGTGATCACCTACGCCGCCGGCGGCGCGAGGCTGTTCGTCTACGCGTCGGCCTACGCCGGCGCCAACCAGGCCACCACCGTGACCTGGCCGTGCGGCGAGCGGCTCGACTCGCTGGTCGCGGGCCTGGCCGCCCGCGGCGTGAAGTTCGAGCACTACGACGACCTGCCCCAGACCACCCGCGAGGGCGACATCCACGTCGCCGCCGACACCCGCGTGGCCTGGTTCAAGGACCCCGACGGGACCATCCACAGCCTGGTGAACGGCTGAGGCCCGGCGTCACCGCTCCCTTGCGTCGCGCTCGGATGCCGTGTTGTTTTCCCCGCCTCGGGGGGAAGCATGACCAAGTCAAAGAGCCTGTTGGCGACGGCCGCGTTCGCCCTGCTGGCAGGATCTGTCCAGGCGCAGGACGCGCCGCCGCCGCCCGTCGCCATCCCCGTCCCCACGCGGGCGTTCGCAGACGGTCAGGCCGATCCGAAGCTTGCGACCGACCCGTTCTGCTTCTGGCGAGTGCTGCCCGCCGCCCGCAAGCTCGCCTTCTTCGCCACCGAAGAGCCCAACCAGGCGGTGCTGGCCGCACTGGTGGAACCGAACGGCCTGGACAGTGAAAGGATCGCCCGGACGTGCGGCTGGCGCACGGTCGCGGACGCTCGCATGGCCGGCGAGCGGAACGCCCGGCTCGCGGTGGCCCTGCACGCCGAACACCGGCTAACCACGCGAAGCGGGTTCACGACCGCCCAGTTGAACAGCGCATGGGACGGACTGGACGCCGACGTAAAGGCGGGACTGGCCGGCATCCTGAATAGCGGCGACCGGAACCTGGCACGCAACGCGGTCGACGCCTTCCTCAAGCTGCTCGACCGCAAGTCGGCGTCCGACCAGGAACGCTTCACGGTGTTCACCTACCTGGTCGGCCGCGCGGTCGCCCCGAACCAGTCGCTGGCCGTCGACTAGCGCCCGCCCTACCCGGTCACCACTTCAGCGACACCTTCACGCCGCCGCGGTGCTCCTGCAGACGTTCGGCGAGCGCGCCGTCGTAGGCCAGCGACACCCACACCCGCTCGGACGGCTTGAACGCCACCCCGGCCTCCAGCGTCGCCCAGGCCGACGGCAGTTCGGCGCCGTCGACCACGAAGGCCCCCGTCCCGCTCGGCGACCCGACGAAGGCGGCCGAGGCCAGGCTGTCCAGGTCGCCGGACGCGAAGGCCGCGCCGGCCCCGGCGTAGGGCTTCAGCTTGCCGCCCGCCATGGAGCGGGTGACCCGCGCCTCGAGCTCGCTCACCCACACGGTGCGCTTCACCGCGGCCACGTCCAGCGACAGGACGCCGGCGCCGGTCTCGGAATAGGCGTCCTGCTTCAGCCGCGTGCCGTTCACCGAAGCGCCGGCGTCGAGCGCGGTCGCTTCGTTCAGCTGGAAGCGGCGGCCGAAGGCGGCGGTGACGTTGGTCGTGTCGACGTCGGTGCGGCCGCTGGCCGCCAGGGTGACCGGGCCCAGGCCGATCTGGCGGTCGGTGTCGACGTCGCCGGTCAGGCGGCTGAGCGCCGCGCCGGCCCACCACGGGCCCATGTCCCAGGCGGCGTAGGCGCCCACGTGCCAGAACTGGCCGTCGGCCGAGGTCGCCCGTGCGTCGGTGTCGGAAGCCATGTCGCTGTAGCCGCCGGCGAAGCCGACCCGCCAGCCGTTCCCGGCGTCGGCGTCGAAGCCGGCCGCGAAGCCGCCGCCGCCGGTGGTCGCAGCCGCCACCCCGGCCTGGCCGTCCAGCTTGCTGTCCAGCACGAAGGCTTCCGCCCAGGCGCCGCTGGCGCCGGCCGCGCCGGTCTCGGCCGCGTTCAGCACGCCGCCCAGCAC
>NZ_JAAIVC010000212.1 GCF_010975005.1 Caulobacter sp. 17J65-9
CCGCTGGTGGGCGTCGGGCGCCCGTGCGCGTGGCGCCGGTCCGGCCGGTCGACCGGACCGCACCAGGCCACCGCGCCCGCCAGCCCTGCCGCCGCGAGCGCCGCGAGCAGGGCCGGGAAGAGCATCAGGTCAGGCTCGCGCAGAACCGCTGGATGCGCCCGCAGGCGTCTTCGAGGATGTCGTTGGAGGTGGCGTAGGAGATGCGGAAGAACGGCGACAGGCCGAAGGCCGCGCCGTGCACCACGGCCACGCCTTCGGCCTGCAGCAGCTCGGCGGCGAAGGCCTCGTCGTCCTTGATCACCGCGCCCTCAGGCGTCTTGGTCCCGATCAGGGCCTCGATCGACGGATAGACGTAGAAGGCGCCCTCGGGCGTCGCGCACTTGATGCCCTTTGCCTGGTTCAGCATGGACACCACCAGGTCGCGGCGGCCCTCGAACACCTTGGCCTGGCGCGGGATGAAGTCCTGCGGGCCGTTCAGCGCCTCGACCGCGGCCCACTGGGCGACGGAGCAGGCGTTGGAGGTCGACTGGCTCATCACCTTGGCCATGGCCTTGATCAGCGGCTCGGGGCCGCCGGCGTAGCCGATGCGCCAGCCGGTCATGGCGTAGGCCTTCGACACCCCGTTCATGGTCAGGGTGCGGTCGCGCAGTTCCGGCACGACCTCGACGATGGTCGAGAACTTGAAGTCGCCGAACACCAGGTGCTCGTACATGTCGTCGGTCAGCACCCAGACATGGCTGTGGCGCTTCAGCACCTCGCCCAGGGCCGCCAGCTCCTCGCGGGTGTAGGCCGCGCCGGTCGGGTTGGACGGCGAGTTGAGGATCAGCCACTTGGTCTTCGGCGTGATCGCCGCGGCCAGGGCTTCCGGCGTCAGTTTGAAATTGGTCTCGGGCCCGGCCGGCACGATCACGGGCTCGCCGCCGGCCAGCAGCACCATGTCCGGGTAGGACACCCAGTAGGGCGCCGGCACGATCACCTCGTCGCCGGCCGACAGGGTGGCCATGAAGGCGTTGAACAACACGGTCTTGCCGCCCGGCGAGACGTTGATCTCCGAGGGCTTGTAGTCGAGGCCGTTCTCCCGCTTGAACTTGGCGCAGATCGCCTGCTTCAGCTCGGGAATGCCGTCGACGTCGGTGTACTTCGTCTCGCCGCGACGGATGGCGTCGATCGCCGCTTCCTTGACGTTTTCCGGCGTGTCGAAGTCCGGCTCGCCCGCGCCCAGCGAGATCACGTCGCGGCCCGAACGCTTCAGTTCGCGGGCTTTCTGAGTGACGGCGATGGTCGGCGACGGCTTAACGCGCCGAAGCGCGGCGGATTCAATCGACATGGGGCCTCCCGGGGGACCTCGGCTGTTTACGCCCCACTCGGGAACGGTGCAATCTGAGCCGCAGCCCCTGCAATCGTTCGTCACCGATTGTGACCGGGCGGGTGACAATTCGACCGCTGACGAAACCGCCTTCGACTTGTAAGCCCAGCCTGATGAACCAGCTCTGGACCTTCCTGACCAGCATGGACCGGCGCGCCTGGCGCGCGATCGGGGTGACCATCGCGCTGTTCGCAGCCATGGCCGTGGTGTTCATGGTCGGCCGCAGCTTCATGGGCGGCGACACCGAGCGCGAGCTCGAGGGCTGGCTGCGGGGCTTCGCGGACGGGCCGTGGGGCCTGCCGGTGGTGATCCTGCTGTTCACCGCCTCGGCCTTCATCGGCGCGCCGCAATTCGTGCTGATCGCCGCTTGCGTGGTCGCCTTCGGGCCGTGGCTGGGCTTCGCCTACAGCTGGGTCGCCACCGTGGTGTCGGCGGCGGCGACCTTCTGGGTCGGCCGGGTGGCCGGGGCGAAGTCGCTGGAGCGGTTCGGCGGCGGGGTGCTGAACCGCATGTCCAGCTATGTCGGCAAGAACGCCTTCACCGGCTCGTTCATCATCCGCAACGTGCCCTCGGCGCCCTTCATCGTGGTCAACATGGCCTTCGGGGTGTCGCGGGCGTCGTTCTGGCAGTTCCTGGCCGGCTGCGCGCTGGGCGTGCTGCCCAAGACCGCGCTGGTGGCCTTCTTCGGCGGCTCGTTCATGACCGCCGTGGCCGGCGACGGGGTGTGGAGTTCGGCCATCCTGGCGGCCATCGGCCTGGGGTGGCTCGGCATCATGCTGTTGGCCCGCGAAATCCTGCGCCGTCGCGCGCCGCGCACGTCCCAAGACGAGGTCTGATCGTGAAGCCGAAGCTGTTCTACGCCCCGGGCGCCTGTTCGCTGGCCCCGCACATCGCCCTGCTGGAAGCCGGGGCCGAGGTGGAGCTTGTGCGCGTGGACCTGCACAAGGCCGAGCAGCGCCGGCCCGAATACCTGGCCATCAATCCGAAGGGGCGGGTGCCGCTGCTGGTCACCGAGCGCGGGACCCTGACCGAGGCGCCGGCCATCCTGGCTTGGATCGCCCAGACCTGGCCGGAAGCGCAGCTGTCGCCGGCCGATCCGTGGGCGGCCGCCCAGGTCAATTCGTTCAACGCCTACCTGTCGTCGACGCTGCACATCACTTTCGCGACGCACTTCCGCCCGGCGCGCTTCGCACGGGGCGGGGCCGCGGCCGAGGCGATGGCTGCGTACTTTCCGACCGCTCTTGAGCAGGGCTTCGCCTTCGTGGAGGCGCAGCTGGAGGCCAGCGGCGGCCCCTGGGTGCACGGCGACGCCTACACGACCTCCGATCCCTACCTGCTGACCATGGCCCGCTGGGCCAAGCGGGTGGGGGCCGACATGTCGGGCTTCCCGCTCATCGCCGCCCACACCGAACGCGCCCTGGCCCGCCCGGCCGTCATGCGCGCTTTCGAGGCGGAGGAAATCGTCTTCGGCTGACCTCGGAGCCCGCCGTTTTTCCAATTCGGACAAGCGGCTGCAGCTTCGCCGTTGACAATGTCGTGTAAGTCGCACCTTCCCCCACGTCTTGGCTCTTGAAATCACCCACGGGGCAGGGCACACGAACCTTCGTCCGACGGCGAAAAATAGAAGAATCGTTGCGCGAAGGGGATCGCGTGGCGGGGCGTCGCCGAAGGTTCGTTCCTCAGGTCCGCATCATCGACGGGTTCCGTACGCCCATGCTCCAGCCCCTGTTCGGCATGATCTCGAACGACATCGCGATCGATCTCGGCACGGCCAATACCCTCATCTACATGAAGGGGAAGGGCATCGTGCTGAACGAGCCGTCCGTCGTCGCGCTCCGTAACGTCGGCGGCCGCAAGGTCGTTCACGCCGTGGGCATCGAGGCCAAGCAGATGCTGGGCCGCACCCCCGGCCACATGGAGGCGATCCGCCCCATGCGCGACGGCGTCATCGCCGACTTCGAAGTTGCCGAGGAGATGATCAAGCACTTCATCCGCAAGGTTCACAACCGCAAGAGCTTCGTGAACCCGAAGGTGATCGTGTGCGTGCCCTCCGGCGCCACCGCCGTCGAGCGCCGCGCCATCAACGATTCGTGCCTGAACGCCTCGGCCCGTCGCGTCGGTCTGATCGACGAGCCGATGGCCGCCGCGATCGGCGCCGGCCTGCCGATCCACGAGCCGACCGGCTCGATGGTCGTCGACATCGGCGGCGGCACCACGGAAGTGGCCGTTCTGTCCCTGTCCGGCATCGTCTACTCGCGCTCGGTGCGCGTGGGCGGCGACAAGATGGACGACAGCATCATCTCCTACATGCGCCGCAACCATAACCTGCTGATCGGCGAGACCACCGCCGAGCGCATCAAGAAGGACATCGGCACCGCCCGCGTCCCGCACGACGGCGAAGGCCTGTCGATCGAGGTCAAGGGCCGCGACCTGATGCAGGGCGTGCCCCGCGAGGTGCGCATCTCCGAGCGTCAGGCCGCCGAAGCGCTGGCCGAGCCGGTGTCGCAGATCATCGAAGCGGTGAAGGTCGCGCTGGAAGCCACTCCGCCGGAGCTGGCCGCCGACATCGCCGACAAGGGCATCATGCTGACCGGCGGCGGCGCGCTGCTGCGCGGCCTGGACGCCGAGATCCGTGACCAGACCGGCCTGCCGGTGTCGGTCGCCGACGATCCGCTGTCCTGCGTCGCTATCGGGTGCGGCAAGGTGCTCGAGCATCCGCGGTGGATGAAGGGCGTTTTGGACGCGACTCTCCCCTAAGATGACATCATGTCCGGACAGAAGGTCGGGACGAGACAGGGTTAAAAGGGGGCGACGGCGTTGTCTTTCCGAGACGGACCGTTCGAGAATCTGAAGGTGCCGCTGACCTGGACGGCGGCGGTCGCCCTCATAGCCGCGGGAGCCGGTGCGCTCCTGCTGCTGCTCAACGACAAGCGTGAGCAACTGGACGCCAAGGCCTACGGGGCCCGCGGCGCCTTCGACGCCATCGCCGCGCCGGCCAACGGCATGTTCGCCCACCCGGTGCGCTGGGTCGGCCAGGCGTCCGACTGGGTCGACGACTACTTCTTCGCCGTCAGCGAGAACCGCCGCCTCAAGAAGCAGGTGGCCGAGCTCGAGGCCTGGCGCGACGCCGCCGTCGCGCTGAAGAACGTCAATTCCCGCTACGAGGCGATGCTGCAGATCCGCACCGAGCCGCCGGTCCCGATGGTGACCGCGCGCGCCGTGTCGGAATCGCGCGGCCCGTTCGTCAACGCCCGCCTGATCGACTCCGGCTCGCGTAAGGGGATCAAGGTCGGCAACCCGGTGATCAACGAGCACGGCCTGGTCGGCCGCGTGGTCGGCACGACCGCCTCGGTCAGCCGCGTGCTGCTGCTGACCGACGTGGCCAGCCGCACCCCGGTGCTGGTCAACCGCACCGACGCGCGCGCCATCCTGGTCGGCGACGGCAGCGGCAATCCCAAGCTGGAGTTCATCCGCGGCAAGGACGCGGTGCAGGCCGGCGACCAGATCCTCAGCTCCGGCGACGGCGGCGTGTTCCCGCGCGGCCTGCCGATCGGGGTCGCGGCCAAGGGCCTGGACGGCTCCTGGCGCGTGAAGCTGTATTCCGACCGCGGCGCCGTCGACTTCGTGCGCGTGCTGCTGTTCGAAGACTTCGCCCAGCTGGTCAATCCGGAGGCGCTGAACGCCCCGCCGCTGACCGCGCTGAACAAGGCCGCGCCGCCGCCGTCGGCGGAGCTGGCGGCCCGTATCGAGGCCCTGCACCCGACGCCGCATCCGGGCGCGGTCGCCGCGGCCCAGCCGCCGGCCGTGACCCTGGCC
>NZ_JAAIVC010000213.1 GCF_010975005.1 Caulobacter sp. 17J65-9
GGCTTCGGCCCGCTGCCGCCGCGCGCCACCCTGACCGAGGTCGGGGCCGTCCCGGCGCCGGAAGCGGTCGTCGAGCGCGCGCCCGAGCCCGTGGCCGCCGCTCCGGCGTTCGAGCCGGCCTTCGCGGACGCCGCCCCGTCAAAATTTGAACCGCCGGCGCAGCCGGAACCGGCGGTGACCACCCATACCGGCTTCGAGTCCCAGGCCTTCAGCCTGACCCCGCCGCCCGAGCGGGAGCCGACCTTCATGCCGCAGCCGGCCAGCGTCGTCTGGACGCAGCCGGAGACGGCGGCGGTCGACGAGGCGCCGCTGTTCGAGGAGACCTGGGAAGAGGTCCGCCCCGCGCCGCGCATCATCCGCCACGAGCCGGTCGAGACCGACCTGATCGACGAGGAGGCCGGTCCCAGCGGGCCGTTCGTGCTGCTGGGCGTGATCGGGCTGTTCGCCTTCGGCGGCGCGGTCGCGGCCTTCATCAAGGCCAAGCAGCTGGCCTCACCGCAGCCGGTGATCCTGGCCTGGACCCTGGCCCTGCTGGCCTTCGGCTGCGTGACCATCTCGGTCTATTTCCTGCTGAAGCGGCTGGGCGGCGTTCGCGACTGAAGCGGGGGAGTGGAGGGGGCGCGGCGCGCGTGCTAAGCGCCCGCCCATGACTCAATTCGCGCCCTCCATGGACTTCGGCCTCGGCGAAACCGCCGACGCCATCCGAGACACGACCGCCCGGTTCTCCGCCGACCGGATCGCCCCGCTGGCGGCCGAGATCGACGAGACCAACGCCTTCCCGCGCCAGCTGTGGCCCGAAATGGGCGAGCTGGGCCTGCACGGCATCACCGTCGAGGAGGAGTGGGGCGGTCTGGGCCTCGGCTACCTCGAGCACGTGGTGGCCATGGAAGAGGTGTCACGGGCCTCGGCCTCGGTCGGCCTGTCCTACGGCGCCCACTCCAACCTGTGCGTCAACCAGATCCGCCGCTGGGCCACCGACGAGCAGAAGCGCCGCTACCTGCCCAAACTGATCTCCGGCGAACACGTCGGCGCCCTGGCCATGTCCGAGGCCGAAGCCGGCTCGGACGTCATCTCCATGAAGCTGCGCGCCGAAAAGAAGGGCGACCGCTACGTCCTGAACGGCACCAAGTTCTGGATCACCAACGCCCCGCACGCCGACACCCTGGTGGTCTACGCCAAGACCTCGCCGGAAGACGGCAGCCGCGGCGTCACCGCCTTCCTGATCGAGAAGGACTTCAAGGGCTTCAAGGTCAGCAAGAAGCTCGACAAGATGGGCATGCGCGGCTCCGACACCGGCGAGCTGGTGTTCGAGGACTGCGAAGTCCCGGAAGAAAACGTGATGGGCCCGATCGGCGGCGGCGCCGGCGTGCTGATGAGCGGCCTGGATTACGAGCGCGCCGTGCTGTCGGCCGGCCCGCTGGGCATCATGCAGGCCTGCCTGGACGTGGTTCTGCCCTACGTCCGCGAGCGCAAGCAGTTCGGCCGTCCGATCGGCTCGTTCCAGCTGATGCAGGGCAAGATCGCCGACATGTACGTCGCCCTGAACTCGGCGCGGGCTTACGTCTACGCGGTGGCCAAGGCCTGCGACGCCGGCAAGACCACCCGCTTCGACGCCGCCGGCGCCATCCTCATGGCCTCGGAAAACGCGGTGAAGACCTCGCTGGAGGCCATCCAGGCCCTCGGCGGCGCCGGCTACATCAAGGAGTGGCCGGTGGAGCGCTTCCTGCGTGACGCCAAGCTCTACGACATCGGCGCCGGCACCAACGAAATCCGCCGCTTCCTGATCGGCCGCGAGCTGCTGGGCGCGTAAGCGTCTCCAAGGGCGCCGCGCGCTTCGGGGCGCGGCGCCCATCCCCTTTTCGGGGGAGCCTCCGGGACCTCTCACCGTTTCGCGAGTTTCATCCGCGCGGCGCATCGGCCGCGCGAGACGCTCGCGAAAGGTCGGACGGCGGATGAGGGCCAGCCAAGCACGAGGCGAAAGCCACTGGCAGGGCCCCCACGACGGCCGCGACTTCTCAGTGCTGATCCGAACGCTCGGCGAAGGCGACGGCGAGCGCCTGCCGGTCGCCGAGATGGTGCACACCTTCGCCGGGCGCGGCTTCGGCGCGATCATGCTGGTGATCGCGCTGATCAACCTGCTGCCCCTGCCGCCGGGCGGCACCACCATCACCGGTCTTCCCCTGCTGCTCCTGTCGCTGGAACTGGCGCTGGGCGGGGGCCTGTGGCTGCCGCACAAGGTGATGGACGCCTCGGTGTCGCGGGCCGCCTTCCGCAAGGGCGCGGAGAAGGTCATGCCGGCCGTCCGCGTGGCCGAGCGACTGTCGGACCAGCGGATGAGCTGGCTGGTCTCGGGCGTGGGCGAGCGGCTGATCGGGATCTGCTCGGTGATCCTGTCGCTCGTGCTGATCCTGCCCATTCCGCTGGGCAACTTCGTGCCGGCCCTGGCCATGGCTTTGTTCGCGCTGGCGATCATGGAGCGCGACGGCCTGATCGCGCTCTTGGGCTGGCTGACGACGGCGGTGGCCGCCGGCCTGCTGGCCCTGGTCGGCAACGCCGCGTGGGACGGCGCGCATGCGGTCGTCGACGGCCTGTTCCACGCCGGAACCGGCGCCTGAACCGGCCGTTCCGCGTGTCCCACCAGTAACCGCGGGAGGCTCAAATGCCCGCCAAGTCCAAGGCGCAACAGGAAGCCGCCGGCATCGCCCTGTCGGCCAAGCGGGGCGAGACGCCCAAGAGCGAGCTCAAGGGCGCGTCCAAGTCCATGTACGAGTCCATGAGCGAAAAGCAGCTCGAGGAGTTCGCCCACACCACGCGCGCCGGCAAGCCGGAACACGTGTCGGACCGGAAGTAGACGCGCCTCACTTCACGGTCAGCGTCTGCTTCATCCCCGGATGGAAGCGGCAGTAGACGTTGATCGTCCCCGCCTTCTTCACGACCGTCTCGGCGCTGGCCTTGGGCTTCATGTCGAGGTCGAACGACCCGTCCCTGGCGGTCGCCGTGTGGCGGAACATGTCGTTGTTCACCCAGCGCACCGTGTCGCCCACGTGCACGTCTGCCGGCGCCGGCCCGTAGGCCATGTCGGCGACGACGATGGTGTGCACCTTCGGCGCCGCGGCGGCGGACGAGACCGCCGCGACCGTCAGCCAGCCCGCGGCGACCAGGAGCCGGATGAAGCCGCGGCGGGCGCTCACTTCAGGCCTCCCATCAGATGCTCGGCGTGCATCTCGTGCTCCTGGAACAGCTTCAGGCCGGTCTGCAGCAGCGACTTCAGCTCGGCGTTCGACGCGTCCGGGATCAGCGTGCCGCTCAGCGCCCCGTTGACCGTCTTGTGGTAGGCGACCTCGTTGGCGACGTAGGCCTTGTCGAAGGCCGGGCCGCTCAGCTTGGCCAGCTCGGCGCGCTTGGCCTCGGCCTGCTTGGTCAGGGCCTGGCTGGTCGGATTGTCCTGGGGCGTGACGCCCAGCTTCTTCACCAGGGCCAGCGCCTGATCGTTCACCGCCTTGTGGTCGCGCACCATCTCCTCGGCGAAGGCGCGCACGTCGGCGTTCTGCGACTTGGCCAGCGCCTGCTCGCCGGCGGCCACGTCGATCGCGCCGGCGGTGTAGGCGATGTGGGCGATCTGGGGATCGGTCGGCTTTTGCGCCTGGGCCGAAACGACGGCCGGGACGGCGATGGCGAGGGCGGCCACGAGGCCAAGGTGTTTGAACATCGGATCTCTCCTCCTAGAGACGGATGCCCGATTGGAGGGGCGCGGCCCGCGAAAGGTTCCCGGCTTTCCGCGAGGCTTGGAGGCGAGGGGCGGGAACCTTAGAGTCCCGCGCTGCATCCAATGGTGCGTGTTTCGGGGAAGCCCATGCCGATGCCAGCCAGCCACGCGCACGCGCTCAACTACGACGACCTCGACGAGGCCGAACTGGTCGCCCTGGCCCGGGCGGGCCGGCGCGAGGCCTGCCGGGTGATCGTCCAGCGTTGCAATCAGCGTCTGTTCCGGGTCGCGCGCGCCGTGGTGCGCGACGACGCCGAGGCGGAGGACGTGGTGCAGACGGCCTACCTGCAGGGCTTCGCCAAGCTGGACGGGTTCCGCGGCGAGGCGGGGCTTTTGACCTGGCTGACCCGCATCACCCTGAACGAGGCGCGCGGCCGGCTGCGCCGCCGCCGTCCCACCGTCGAGCTGGAGGCGGTCGAGACCGCCCAGCGCCAAGGAGCCGAAATCGTGTCCCTGTCGGCCGCCCGGCCGGAAAGCCCGGAATCCGAAGCCGCCCGCGCCCAGATCCGCCGCCTGATCGAGCATGCGGTCGACGAGTTGCCCGAACCGTTCCGCGTGGTCTTCGTCATGCGCGAGGTCGAGGAGTGTTCGGTCGAGGAGACGGCCTCCAACCTCGACCTCAAGCCCGAGACGGTGAAGACCCGCCTGCACCGGGCGCGCCGGATGCTGCGCGCGGCCCTGGACGAGCAGCTGTCGGCCACCACCCACTCGGCCTTCCCGTTCCTGGGCGCGCGCTGCGAACGCATGACCGCCGCGGTGCTGGCCAAGCTCCCGGCCGAACCCGAGAGCTGAGCCGCCGTCACCGCCCCGCGGTCGAGCGCTCCAGCAGCAGCGCGACCTGTTCGGGCTGCACGATGGCCGGCGGCTGCAGGCCGTAGTTCACCGCGATCGGCACGCCGCCCGCCAGCTCCAGCGCGCTGCGGCCGGGCATGGCCAGCATGTAGATCTCGCCGTCGTTGGCCATCGCCTCGCGCACCCGCTGCTCGCTGGTGAACAGGGCCAGGGCGTCCGTGCCCGCCCGCAGCGGAGCGGTCCAGAACGACACGTCGGTCGAGCCGGCCTTGGCGGCGGCGTAGCCTTCCTTGTTGGTGACCAGATAGACCTTCGAGGTCAGCAGCAGCTCGCCGAAAGCCCGCTCGGACGCCTCCGACGGGTTGCGCGCCATGGCCACCAGGCGCTGCTCCAGCTCGTTGGCCGGGGCGATGAACGGGCGCTCCAGCAGGATGGTCTTGTTGTAGGCGAGCGCGTAGCGGCGCTGGGCCTCGCTCAGGCCGGCCTTCAGCTCGCGCGGGCGCAGGTCGCCCTTGGCGATGGCGGCGCGGGCGTCGGCGACCGCGTCCTCCGGCGTCGGCGCGGGCGCGGGCGCGGCGGCGGG
>NZ_JAAIVC010000214.1 GCF_010975005.1 Caulobacter sp. 17J65-9
CGGCCGACCAGTACACCTACGTCGGAGCGCCGACGGTGACCGGGGTCTCGCCGACGGCCGGGCCGACGGGCGGCGGCGCGACGGTGACCATCACCGGCACCGGCTTCGCGGCCGCGCCCGGAACCGGCGCCGTGAAGTTCGGCGCGACGGTGGCGACCTACACCATCAACTCCAACACCCAGATCACCGCCACCAGCCCGGCCAACTCGGCCGGCACCTACGACGTCACGGTGACCACGGCCGGCGGAACCTCGGCCACCAACGCGGCCGACCAGTACACCTACATCCAGGCGCCGACGGTGACCTCGATCTCGCCGACGGCGGGCCCGACCGCGGGCGGGACGACGGTGGTCATCACCGGCACGGGCTTCGCCGCCGCTCCCGGCACGGGTGCCGTGAAGTTCGGCGCGACGAACGCGACCTACACCATCAACTCGAACACCCAGATCACCGCCACCAGCCCGGCCAAGTCGGCCGGCACGTACGACATCACGGTGGCGACGCCGGGCGGAACCTCGGCCACCAGCGCGGCCGACCAGTTCACCTACGTCGCGGCCCCGACGGTGACCGGGATCACGCCCCCGGTCGGTCCGCGGTCGGGCGGCTCCACGGTGACCCTCACCGGCACGAACCTCTCCGGCGCCACCGCTGTGACCTTCGGCGGCACGGCGGCGAGCGGCTTTACGGTCGTTTCGGGCACCCAGATCACCGCCACGGCCCCATCCGGGACCGGCACTGTGGACATCCGGGTGACAACCTCGGGCGGCACCTCGGCCATCAGCGCGGCCGACCAGTTCACCTACGTCCCGACGCCGGTGCTGTCGGGCGTCAGCCCGAACACCGGGCCCACCTCCGGCGGCGACACGGTGGTGATCACCGGCTCGGGCCTGACCATGACCGGCATGGTCACCTTCGACGGCACGACCGCGAGCTTCACCGTCAACTCGGACACCCAGATCACCGTCACCACCCCGGCCCACGCGGCCGGCGCGGTGGACGTGGCGGTGGTCAGCCCCGGCGGCTCCGGCACCTACGTCGGCGGCTTCACCTACTTCGTCCCGGTGGTGAGCCTGCCCGCCAGCGTGGCCGGCGGCACCATCGGCCAGGCCTATTCCGGCTCGGTCGCCGCGCCGCACGCGGCCAGCTACAGCGTCACCTCCGGCAGCCTGTCGCCGGGCCTGACCCTGAACGGCTCGACCGGCGAGATCACCGGCACGCCGAGCGGGGCGGGAACCTGGAACTTCATGGTCACCGCCACGGGCGATCCGGGCTGGACCGGGTCTGCGCAGGCCTATGCGCTGAACATCGCCGCCCCGACCCTGGCGCTGGCCCCCGCCAGCCTGGGGAACGGGACGGTCGGCGTGGCCTATTCGGCCACCGTCACCGCCTCGGGCGGCACCGCGCCCTACGGCTATGAAGTCGTCGCCGGCGCCCTGCCGACGGGCCTGACGCTGAACGCTACGACCGGCGAGCTGACCGGCACGCCGACCGCGGGCGGGAGCTTCAACTTCACGGTGCGGGCCACCGACGCCTCGAGCGGGACCGGCGCGCCGTTCACGGTCAGCGGCGCCTACAACGTGACCATCAACGCTCCAACCATCACGGTGACCCCGGCCAGCGTGCCGTCGGCCACCGCGACGCAGGCCTATTCGCAGACCCTGACCGCGTCGGGCGGCACGCCCGGCTATGCGTGGGATCTGATGGCCGGGACCCTGCCGGAAGGCGTGACCCTGTCGGCCGGCGGCGTGCTCTCCGGCACGCCCGTCGAGACGGGGACCTTCAACTTCACCGCCATGGCGCTCGACAGCTCCATCGGGACCCAGTACGGCGGCGCGCAGGCCTACACCCTGGTGGTGGCGGCTCCGACCGTGACGGTGTCGCCGTCCAGCCTGCCGAACCCGCGGGCCGGGACCGCCTATTCGCAGACCCTGAGCGCCTCGGGCGCGGCCGGGCCGTACACCTTCGCGGTGACGGCCGGGACCCTGCCGGCGGGCCTGACCCTGTCGGGCGGCGTGCTGTCCGGCACGCCGACCGAGACCGGGGTGTTCAACGTCACCGTGACGGCGACCGACAGCACGGCCGGCGCGGGCTTCACCGGCTCGCAGGCCTACACCCTGACCGTGGGCGTGCCGAACTTCGACCTGCAGCCGTCGGCCCTGCCGAACGGCCAGCAGGGCGAGAGCTACAGCCACACCCTGGTCGCCTCGGGCGGCACCGCGCCCTACACCTACACCGTCACCGGCGGGACGGGGCTGCCGGCGGGCGTGACGCTCGGCACGGACGGCGTGCTCAGCGGCACGCCGACCCAGTCGGGGGCCTTCACCTTCGCCGTGATCGCCCGCGACTCCACCACCGGCTCCGGCGGGCCCTACCAGGTCGGCCGCGGCTACACCTGGACCGTGGACGTCGCCAACCCGCCGGTGGCCGCGGCCGCCAGCGCGCTCGTGCCCTACGCCAGCGCGGGCACGGCCATCGACCTGACCGGCAAGGTCAGCGGGGTGTCCAGCTCGATCGCGATCGGCACGGCGCCGGAGCACGGCACGGTGGCGGTCAGCGGCTACGTGGTCACCTACACGCCGGCCGCGACCTACTTCGGCGCGGACGCGTTCACCTACACGGTGACCGGCCCGGGCGGCACGTCGGCCCCGGCCACGGTGAGCGTGACCGTCGGCCTCCCGCCGGTCCCGACCGCCGCGGCGGCCAGCGCCCCCGTGCCGTTCAACGGCTCGAAGGCGATCGACCTGACCGCCTCGGTCAGCGGGGTCTACAGCTCGATCGCCGTGGCCTCCGGCCCGGCGCACGGCACGACCTCGGTCAGCGGCATGGTGGTGACCTACACGCCGGCGACCGACCACTACGGCGCGGACAGCTTCACCTACACGGCCACCGGCCCGGGCGGCACGTCCGCCCCGGCCACGGTCAGCCTGACCGTCGACAATCCGCCGCCGCCGAACCCGGCTCCGCCGGCCGGCCCGGCCCAGGTGGTCGCCGGCGACGACGTGGGCGTGACCATCACCAACACCGGCGGCCTGGCCACCGGCGTTCAGATCACCACCCCGCCGGCCCACGGCACGGTGACGGTCGAAACGCTCGTCTCGGCGGCTTCGCTCCGTCCTTCGGCGGCCGGCTTCGTCCTGACCTACGTGCCGAACCCCGGCTATTCGGGTCCGGACAGCTTCGCTTACGCGCTCGTCGGCCCCGGCGGCACGTCCCAGCCGCAGCAGGTGCAGGTCACCGTGCTGCCGTCGGTGACGCTGCAGCCGATCTCGGTCAGCACGCTGCAGGGCGTGCCGGTGCAGGTCGACGTGACCGCCGGCGCCTCGGGCGGGCCGTACACGGCCGCGGCCGTGGTCTCGGTCGGCCCGAACTCGGCCGGTACGGCGAGCTTCGCCCAGGTCGGGACCGCCCGGGTGCTGACCTTCACGCCGGCGGACGACTTCACCGGCGTGGCGGTGGTGACCTACACGGTCTCCAACGCCAACAGCACCTCGGCTCCGTCGACCGTGACCATCACGGTGGACGCCCGCCCGAACCCGGCGCTCGACGCCGACGTGCGGGGGCTGATCGGCGCCCAGGTGCAGGCGGCCCAGCGCTTCGTCGACACCCAGGTGCAGAACTTCAGCCAGCGTAACGAGCAGCTGCACGGGGAAAGCGACGCCGACCCGAACGCGCCGCGCAAGCACGCGCTGGGCCTGACCTTCGGCTTCGGCGACTACGCCAGCGGCCGTCCGGAGGACCCGGCCATGGACCTGCGCCGTCGCGAGATGCCGGAGCGTCCGTTCGCCGACCAGGCCCGTCGCCTGGACGAGATGGCCCTGGCGGCGGCCGACGCCGACGCCGGCCTCGGCGGCCTGGGCCCCCTCGGCCCGATCGGCGGCGGCAAGGTCGCCCTGTGGTCGGCCGGTTCGATCGACTTCGGCCAGCGTCACGCCGACGCCGGCGGCTCGAAGCTGAAGTTCACCACCTCGGGGGTGAGCCTCGGCGCCGACATCGAAGTCGCCGACGGCCTGTTCGTGGGCGTGGGCGCCGGCTACGGCTACGACGCCACCGACATCGGCAGCGAAGGCACCCACAACGCCTCGCGGTCGTACATGGGCGCGGTCTACGGCAGCTGGCGGATCGCGCCGCAGCTCTACCTGGACGGCGTCGCCGGCCTGGGCGAGCTGCAGTTCGACAGCCGCCGCATCGCCGCCAACGACGCCACCGTGTGGGGGCGCCGCGACGGTTCGCAGGCCTTCGGCTCGCTGAGCCTGGCCTACGACCACCACGACGGCCCGATGACGGTCTCGTCCTACGGCCGCGTGACGGTGTCGAAGGCCAAGCTCGACGCCTTCACCGAAACCGGCGATCCGGTCTTCGCCCTGGCCTATGACGCCCAGGACGTGGACGCGAGCTTCGGGACGCTGGGCGTGCGCGGCCAGTGGGACCACGCCATGGAGGACGGCAGCTTCACGCCCCGCGTGCGGGCCGAGTGGCGCCGTCAGCTCTCCGGCGCGGACGCCGCCCTGGTGCGCTACGCCGACTTCCTGACCGGGCCGTCCTACCAGGTCGATCCGCTGGCGCAGTCGACGAACATGCTGCTGCTCGGCGTCGGCGGCGACTGGCGCTGGGACGAGGGCGTGGCCCTGTCGCTCGACTACGAAGGCCAGGTCGGCGACGAGACCCTGTCTCATCGCGTGACCTTGAAAGTCTCCACCCGGTTCTGAACCGGGCCATAGGGGAACGGGGGAGGGCGCCTTTCGGGGCGCCCTTTTTCGTTTGGGGGCGTGTGCGTCTCCTTCTCCCCTTGCGGGAGAAGGTGGCGCGCGGAGCGCGTCGGATGAGGGGTGACGGCGGGACGCTTGAAAGCCTTGGCGCGACCACACCCCACGTTCTGACGCCTCGGCGATGGCACCCCTCATCCGTCCGGCTCCGCCGGACACCTTCTCCCGCAAGGGGAGAAGGGGAGATCGGTGTACGTCGCGCGCCCGTCCGCTTCGACCGCGCCGCCCGCGCGCGCCGGCCGGGCGGCGGGCACATTTCCGCCCATGACCCGCGCCCTCGTCCTCGCTGCCGTGCTCGCGGCCTTCGCTCCCGCCGCCCACGCCGCCACCCTGGCCGAGGTGGAGG
>NZ_JAAIVC010000215.1 GCF_010975005.1 Caulobacter sp. 17J65-9
GGTGCGATCGCGTCCAGGCCCGGGGTCGGCGGCGGGGCCGACGCCGCGACCGCGGCCGGGTCCGGCGGGTAGCGGAACCGCAGCCGGTAGACGACGTCGCCCCGCGCGCAGGCCGCCGTCGGCGCGGCGACCAGCTCGAAGGCGTAGCGCCGCCGCGCGGTGGCGACGGTCATGTTGCTGCGGGTGCTGCGCTGGGCCGGCTTGACGAACAGCAGGTCGCCGCTGCGGTTCGGCGTCACCAGCCACTGGGACGCCTCGCCCAGGCCGACGTTCTCGATCGGATCGCCAGCCTCGAATTCGATCATCGTCTGGTAGCCGAAGCAGCCGTCGACGCGCACCACGGCAGCGTCGTCGAAGTCGACCACGCGCACGCGCGGGTCCGCTTCGGCCAAGGCCGGGCCGGCGACGAGCAGGCTCAGAAGCAGCGGGCGGACGAGGTTCATGATCCAGGCGCTCCGGTAAGCACGCGCGCGGCCGTCGTCGGCCGGAAGCTGCGTCCCAGGCCCTCGGTGCGGCGGGCCGACGACGACGGGGCCGCGCCGCCCTCCCGGACCACGGCACGGACAATCTCGACACGGGCCGGGGCCGACGACGGCTCCCGGGACACGGCGGTCACCAGGGCGGACAGCCGCGCGCTCGCGGAGGCGTCGGCACCGCCGGCGTCCGCCACGGCCGGGACAGGCGCAGGCGTGGGCCGAGCCTCGGTGGACACCGACGCGGCCCTCCCCGCCCCGCTCCGCCCACGCAGCCTCCAGCCACGGGTCAGGTTGAGGGCGGCCCAGGCGAGGGCGATCAGCACGCCCGCATAGATCAGGGCGGCGACCAGCAGGGCGACCAGCGGGCGCATCTCCTGGGCGGCGGCCAGCGGGTCCTCGGCGATCGACTGGATCAGCGGGCCCATCAGGTTCAGGGCGCCGAAGCCGCCGAGCACGACCAGCATCGGCGCGAAGGCGAAGCCCAGCGCGGTCCGCAGCCATCCCTCGAACAGCGGCCGCGTGCCCGAAAACAAGCCCAGCACCACGAACACCGGCCCGATCGCCAGCAGCACGGCCAGCACCACGCGCGCGACGACCAGCAGGCCGAGGGTGGACAGCAGCAGCACCATCGCGGCGGACCAGACCAGCCGGCTCGCGCCCTGCAGGTCCGCGCCCTGGCCGGCGTTGAGCGCGCGGCCGATCTCGACGACGCCCTCGAACAGGCCGTCCAGCCGCACGGCGAAGGCCTGGGCCGCGCCGCCGCGCGCGCCCGCCAGCGCCGAGGCCAGCTCGTCGGGGCCGCCGGTCAGCAGGCCGTAGACCACCGCCTGATAGGCGGGCCAGGCGGTGGCGAAGGTCAGGACCAGGGCCAGCGCCGTCACCTTCGGCGTCATGGCCGGCAGGCTCAGGCGGGTCCGTCCAGTGATCAGGCCATAGCCGATCCAGGCGACGAACACGGTCAGCAGGGCGGTCAGCACGCCGCTGAAGGCGCCGCTCGCGCCGAACAGCCGCGCATAGCTGGTCGCCACCGCGCCGTTCAGCTGGCAGTCGACCGCGGCCAGGGCCGAAGCGACGGTCTGGTCGGCTTGCGAAGACAGGGCCAGGCAGCTCACGACACGGCCCTCAGCGTCTGAGGCTGCGGTTCGGGCGCGTCACCGGGCCAGGGCGTGCCGATCAGCTCCGGCCACCAGCCGGCCGGGTGGTCGCCGAGGCGCCGGCGCAGCTCGTCGAGCCTGCGCACCGTCGCCTCGCGGCCGGACAGCAGGGTGATCAGCTCGGGCGCCCAGGACAGGTCCAGCCGCACCACCACGGAGTGGTTGGCCTGCTTGACCAGGAAGGCGCGGGCGTGCGCCGGAAGGGCCTGGACGATCGACAGCTCGTGCGCAGTCAGGCCGAACCCCTCGCAGTAGTCCGCCGCCTGCGCGCGCGGATTGGGCATGAAGATCTGGGTGGCGGCCTGCTCGATGACGGCGGAGGACACCCGGCTCTCCAGCGCGTCGCGGGCGCTCTGGGTGGCGAAGCCGACCAGGCCGTTGCGCTTGCGCAGAGTCTTCATCCAGTCGCGCAGGCGGGCGGAGAACACCTCGTCGTCGAGCGCCTTCCAGCCCTCGTCCACCAGGATGACGGTGGGGCGGCCGTCCAGCCGCTCCTCGACCCGATGAAACAGGTACATCATGGTCGGCGTGCGCTGGACCGGGTGATCCAGCAGCTCGGTCATGTCGAAGCCGAGCGTCGCCGACGACAGCTCCAGCTGGTCCACCGGATTGTCGAACAGCCAGGCCAGTTCGCCGCGCCCGCACCACGGGGCCAGGCGCGAGGCCAGGTCGCCGCGCTCGGGCCGGCGACGGCCGCCCAGCAGTTCGCGGAAGAAGCTCAGCCCGCGGTGCTCGGGGTCCTGCTCGTAGTTGGCCTCGACCGCGTCGGCCAGCACCGCCTCTTCCTCGACGTCCAGGCTTTGGCCCGGCTTGCAGACGAGCCGGCCCAGCCAGTCGCGCAGGAAGGCCCGGTTCGCCGGCGTGTCCGGCAGCTGCAGCGGGTTGAAGCCGGTCGACAGGCCTGAGCGCAGCAGGGCGTAGCGCCCGCCGATCGCCCGCACGAAGATCTCCGCCCCGCGATCCTTGTCGAACACCACCGTGCGGGGACGCGCCTTCTGGGCCTGGGCGGCCAGGAAGTTCAGCACCACGGTCTTGCCCGACCCCGACGGGCCGATGACCGTGAAGTTGCCGAGATCGCCGTCGTGGAAGTTGAAGAAGTAGGGCGTCGCCGCGGTCGTCTCCAGGGCGGTGACCGCCGGCCCCCAGTGGTTGTCCGAGCGCTCTCCCAGCGGGAAGCCGTGCAGCGAAGCCAGGCCCGCGAAGGCGCCGGTCGAGACCATGGCGCGGCGCGCGCAGTAGGCTTCGTTGCCCGGAAACTGGCCCCAGAACGCCGGCTCCAGCGCGAGGTCCTCGCGGACCGCGACCGCGCCGAGATCGGCCAGCACCGCCACGCATTCGGCGGCGGCCCGGTCGAGCTCTTCCAGCGAGGGCGCGCGGACGGCCAGCATCAGGTGGTGCTCGCCCAGCGCCGCGCGGCCTGACGCCACCGCGTCCTTGGCCTCGACCAGGCCCTGGCGCAGCGACTGGCTGTCGTCGTCGGCCGCCCGGAACCTGCGCAGGGCGGTGGAGACGCGCTCCAGACCGATCTGCCGGTCGGCGAAGGCGAAGCCCTCGGACAGGGTCATCTCGTAGGGCAGCCGCAGCAGCGGATCGAGCATGCCGGGCGTGGCGTGCGGCGGGTACTCCTTGAACGACAGGATGGCCGTGAAGTCCCGCTCGCCGGCCGGGCCCTGGCGCTCGACCGCGTCCAGGCCGAAGCTGACGCGGCGATAGGGGATGTGGCGGCCGACATCGCCGACCGGCGCCAGCATCGGCCGCAGCTCGCCGTTGAACAGGGCCGACAGGAACTCCAGTGGTTCGGAGCACACGCCCGCGCGGGTCCTGTAGGCGCCCAGCACCCGCGGACCGTAGGGCTGGAGCGCAGCCGAAAGCGCCTCGCGCGCGGCGTCCAGCTCGCGGAGCTCGCGGGCCAGGGTCGCCGCCCGAGCCTCGGCGTTGACCCGCCGGGCGATCTGGTCGGCCAGCCGCTCGGCCACGCCGATCTTGCCCTTCGGCGGGCGCCTCACGACGGTTACGAACAGCTCGTTCAGGAACAGGCGCCGCGAGGCCAGGCGCTCGCGCTGGCGGCGGTCGATCTCGGCGCTGACCGGATCGTCGAACTCGCCCTCGACGTCCACTTCGACCCGGCGGCGGATCAGATGGTGGTGCACCACGTAACGCGAGCTGGCGATGGCGCGCAGGGCGGCGTCACGCATGGCCAGCTTGTGGTTCAGCTCGGCGGCGTCGGCGGTCTCGAAGGCGAAGCCGGTCAGATGCAGGCACTGCATCAGCCCGCCGTCGCGCAGGATCACCGTGCGCTCGTCGGCGAGCCCGACGTAGGGCAGACGGTCGCCGGCCGCCTGCTCCTTGCGCGCGAACGCCGCGTAATCACGAAGCTTCATCGCTCAGGGCCGGTAGCTGTTGCAGCGCCAGAAGCGCCAGTTCGGCACCCGCGGACAGCGGCTGACCCGCGTGATCCACAGCTCGAAGACGCGCGGCTCGCGCAGGCAGGCGAGGTAGCCGATCGCGTGCAGCAGCGCGCAGACCGCCAGCGCCCAGGGCGAGCGCGTGATCAGGAAGGCTTCGGTCGTGACCACGCCGTTGATCACGAAATAGCTGTAGGTCACGCCGGCGAACATCTGCGGCCGGGTCAGGGCCCGATGGATCGGGATGCGCGTCAGCTCGGACATCGCTCAGGCGCCGCGGGCCGCCGCCTGGATGCCGGCGACGATGGTGGCCGCGCCGAACAGCACGAAGCAGCCGAGAATGACCGTCGCGCCGGTCTTCCAGCGCATGCGCCCGGTCAGCATCATGAAGCCGACCATGGCCACGGCGATCACGGCGACGGCGGTGGCGACATTGCCGAGCAGGGTGTTCTGCACCCAGGTGACGGCGCCGAGGATGGGCCCCGAGCCCGCCGGATCGGCGGCCTGGGCGGCGGCGACGCCGGGCGGCGCGGCGGCGAGAACGGCCGTCGCCAGGGACGTGAAGGTGCGGCTCATCGGGTCTCTCCCTGCGCGGCTGCGGCGAGGCGTTCGAGGTTGGCGGCCACGTAGGCGCGCGTCTCCGCGAAGGGCGGCACGCCCCCATGCCGGCGGACCCGGCCGGGGCCGGCGTTGTAGGCGGCGAGCGCGCGCTCGAGGTCGCCGTCGAAGGCGTCGAGCTGGGCGCGCAGGTAGGCCGCCCCGCCCAGGATGTTCTGGCCCGGATCGCGCGGATCGACGCCGAGCGCGCGGGCGGTGGCCGGCATCAGCTGCATGACCCCGATCGCCCCGACCGGAGACACCGCCTCCGCGTCGTAGCCGGACTCCGACCGGGCCACCGCGTCGAGCAGCTGGGGGCTCAGGTCGTAGCGGCGCGCCGCCGCCTCCACCGCCTGGCGGTAGCGCGCGGGCGGCGCGGGAACGGCGCCCCGCGAGGCGGGCGCGGGCGCGGCTTCCCAGCCGGGACCGACCCGGGTGAGC
>NZ_JAAIVC010000216.1 GCF_010975005.1 Caulobacter sp. 17J65-9
GGCCCAGGGCGTGGTCTCACAGGCGTCGATCACCGCGAACCGGCGCCGGGCGCTGGCGCGAATGCGAGCCAGGGCGCCGTCGGGCCGCCGCTCCAGCGCGTCGAGCGCGCGCGAGGCGGCCGCGCGCCACCCGGGCCCCTCGACCTCGCCCTCCAGCACGCGCTGCGCGCCGTTGCAGAAGTACTTCTTGTAGGACTCCCCGGCGAAGCCGAAGTCGAAGGTGCGCAAGCCCCGCCCCGCCCCCCAGCGGATGGTCTCCTCGGTGAGCACGCCGCCGGTCCCGAACCGGCCAAAGCGCGGCTCGAAGGTCGGAAACCAGAAATGGTACCGCTCGCCGGCCCACAGGCCGTAGGTCAGCGCCACCGGCTCGTCGTTCCAGCTCATCACGGACAAGCCGGCCCCGAACTCGCCCTCCCCCGTCTCCAGCAGGGCGGCCAGCAGGTCGCGGGTCCAGCCGCAGGCGAACACGTCGTGGCGGCGGGTGCGCCGGTATTGCTCGCGCTTCAGCTCGACCAGTCGGTCCAGCAGCTCGAGCGACCGGTCGGCGAAACGGAACGACGGCGTCCCGCAGTCGCGCTCGAAGGCGCGGCGCGAACGGTCCTTGTTCTTGAAGTACTTGCCGTGCTCGCCCCGGCGCTCGGCCATGTAGGCGTCCCAGCCGTCCGGCGCGTGGGCCAGCAGGCAGGTCCGCTCGACCAGCCGCGGCCCCGGCGTCTCCGCGCCGACCCAGCCGGCCACCTGCGCCTTCGAAGCGCCCAGCAGCCCGCGCACCTCGTCCAGGCCCGGTCCCTCGCCCGGACGGGCGACCACGCCGTGATAGTCGTTCAGCGGCGCGGCGATCGGCTGGAGCAGACGCCCCCGGCGCTGGAACGGCAGGAAGCCGGCGATCCGTCCCGCCCGGTGCATCACCGCCACGCGCGCGTGCGGCGCGACCTTCCCGGCGGCGATCGCGAACTCCGGCCGGAAGTACGGGCTGGCGTAGGCGGGGTCGTCGCGAACGATGTCGGTCCACAGCGCCCGCTCGGACGCGCCGAGCTCGTCGGGCCGGACGATGTCGATCTGGTACGGTGAAGTCATCGGCGTCCTTCTCGCCCCACAGGCGAGCAAGACCCGTTCCAACGCGGGGGCGCGCCGTTTCGGGACGCGCTCACGCGACCGCGGCGGCCTTGGCGGCCAGGGCGGCGGCCCGCTTCATCCGCTGCTCGGCCAGGGCCACCAGCCCCACCCCGCCGATGGTCGCCGCGGCGCCCACCAGGATCTGCGGGGTCAGCACGTCGCCCATCAGGCCCGCGCCGATAGCGATCGACACCACCGGCGTGGCCAGCAGGTAGGGCGTCACCCGCCCCGCCTCGCGCCGCTGCACCAGCCAGAACAGCAGGCCGGTGGCGATGACGGTGGAGATCAGCGCGGCCCACACCACAGAGGCCCAGATCAGCAGGTCCGCGCGGGCGATCGCGGCGGCCTGGTCATGCTCGAACAGCATCGACCCCAGGAACAGGCTGGGGGCGGCCACGAAGGCCAGGACGGCCTGCATCTTCAGCGGCGGCACGCCGGCGGCGCGCCGCGCGGTCACCGTCGCGAAGGCCCAGGCGGCGCTGGCTCCAGCCCCGACCACGATGGCCTTCCAGTCGTGCATGGCGCGCGGATCGGCGGTCATGAACACCACGCCGGCGAAGGCGACCGCCATGCCGACCATGGCCGGAACCGACAGACGCTCCTTCAGCAGCAGCCAGGAGAACAGCGCCGAGAACGGGATCCACAGCTGCAGGCTGACGGCATAGGGGCTGAGGTCGTCGGCGAGCGCGAAGCCCAGATAGACCAGCCCGAAGTGCACCGGCCCGCCGACCACGGCCAGCAGCAGCAGGTGTTTCAGGTTCGGGAACGGCGGCCGCACGAAGAAGGCCAGGCACACGCCCGCCAGGGCGAAGCGCATGGCCCCGAGCAGCATCGGCGGCAGCACCTGCGTGGCCAGGGCGGCCGCGGCGTTGTTCACGCCCCAGATGACCACGATGGCGGCCAGGGCGGCGTATTCGAGCGGAGTCAGGCGCGACGAGTCGGACATGCGAACTCCGGCGTCTAGCCCAGCCGCAGTCCGTCCGCCCTACACGTTGGGTTTCAATCCTTGTCCACCGCCGCCAGCAGGGCCGAGAGGCTGCAGATGATGTGATAGAACGAGCTGGCCGGCGCCGGCTCCTCCACCCACGACCCGTCCGCCTTCAGCCGGTCGCGCCAGACGCCCCGGACCGGGGTGTCGAGATAGCGGTGCAGGCCCCGCCAGGCGTCCACCGCCTCGCGCGCCTCTTCGGGATCGCCGGTGCGGCGCCAGCGGGCGACGGCGCACTTCAGTCGCTCAGTCTGCGGCCACAGGCGCGCGTCGGCGTCGACCACCGCGCCGTCCGCGGTCAGGGCGTTGACCGCCACCCCGCGGGCGGCGTCCAGGCCGTTGCGCCGGGCGAAGGCGCACAGCCGGTCGGAGGCCTCCAGGGCCGAGGCGCTGTGCCCCGCGGCGCGGTCGAACAGCCACGCCCACTCGAAGCAGTGGCCGGGCTCGGCCAGGCGGCGGGCGCCCAGGGGCGACCAGTTCTCGTCGAAGTACTCGCCCATGGCGTCGCCGATCAGGAAGCGGTCCTCGGCCAGGCGCTCAAGCTCCATGGCCAGCTTCAGCCAGCGCTCGCGGCCCGAGGCCTCCCACAGGGCCAGCGCCGCCTCGAACAGGTGCATGTGCGGGTTCTGGCGGCGCGGCGGCTGCACCTCGACCTCGCCCTCGTGAAAGCCGCCGGTCGGCCGGCGATAGCGCGCCTCCCACAGGTCGAACAGGGCGTCGGCGGTGTCGAACAGGTCCGGCCGGTTCAGCGCCGCGCCCGCGTGGGCCAGGGCGAACAGCACGAAGGCGTGGTCGTAGAGGTCGCAGCGCTCGTCCTCGACGTCGCCGCGGTCGTCGAAGGTGTGGACGAACAGGCCGTCCCCTCGCCGTCCGGCCGCCAGCAGGCGGTCCAGCGCCCGCTCGGCCTGCTCGGCCCAGGGCCCTGACCAGCCCAGCCGGCCCAGTTCACAGAAGCTGTAGATCTGACGCGCCTGCACCCGCAGACGCCGGGTGACGGGTTCGGGGCGGCCGGCCCAGGAGATCTGCTCGGCGAAGAGGCCCCGGTCGCGGTCGAATCCGGCGTCGGCCCAGACGGGCGCCGCCTCCTCGAACAACCAGCGGCGGGCGGCGGCTGCGGCGGCGGCGAGCTCCAGGTCCGGGCGCGCCTCAACCGTTTCCCCAGACACTGACGCCGACACGCCCATGCGACCTCCGCCCGGCGCGCGACGCGCCGACCTCCACCGGGGCGAGCAACCCCTAGCGGGCGGCCAAGGTTCCGGTGCGAGGACGGAAGGACGGGCTGGGCGTCAGAAGGTCGGCTTGGTCAGCATCAGCCAGTAGATGCCGACCACCGCCGCGAAGGCCGGCCAGCCGAAGGCGAACCAGCGGCGGTAGAGCTGGTGGTAGCGGGCCGGCAGGTCGGCGCCGGCGGCGACCGCCTCCTCGGCCAGGCGCTTCATCTGCATCTGCATGGCCACCACCGGCAGCCAGCACAGGCCGGTGAGCACGTACAGGCCGTAGGCGGCCACGAGCCAGGGCTCGGTCAGGCTGTAGCCCTGCAGGGCGATCAGCCCCACGCCGGACAGCGGCTGGACCACGACCGCGCTGGCCGTGAACACGAAATCGGCCAGCACGACGATCTTCGCCACGGCCGCGACCGAGCGCGGATCGCGCGTGCGGTGGGCGGCGACCATGAAGAAGGCGATCCCGGCCCCGGTCCCGAACAGCACCGCGCCGGAGAGCACGTGGACCAGCTTGAGCAGCGGATAGACGTCGATCATCGGCGCTCGTCCGTGGCCGCCACGAAAAGGCACAGCGCCAGCCCGGGCAGCGTCTTCAGCCAGGGCCCCAGCGGGTCCAGCCAGTATTGCGGCAAGGTCAGGGTCGCGGCGACGAGATAGCCGGCGGTCACCAGCGCCATCCCGATCGCGGCCCGCGCGGTGAAGCGGCGGACCAGCAGGGCCAGGCCCAGCGCGATGTCGACCACCGCGCCGCCGCCGGCGATCCACGGCGCGACCGCGCCGTAGCCGCCTTCGTGCAGGATGGCGACCGCGCCCTTCCAGCCGGGGCCGAAGGTGACGAGGCCGGTGCCGATCCAGAACACGGACAGGAGCGCGATCGCCAGCGGCCGCACGAAGTAGAGGCGCGCGTGCCAGCGGTCCTGGACGGCGGCGGCCTGCTCGCTCAGATGCTGGTCCAGCGAACGGGTGCGCAGGCCCAGCAGCCGCTCGGCCGCGTCCGCGTCGCCGCCGACGTCGTGGTTCATCTGACGCAGGGAGGTGGTCCGCAGCGGCGAGGGCCAGCCCAGCCGTCCCAGCAGGTCCCCGATAGCCAGCGCCGGTGCGGCCAGGAGCGCGGGCACGCCCACCACCGGGGCCGGCGCAAAGCCCAGCCAGCCGCGATAGGCCCGCAGGAGGTCGGCGAGCGTGAGGCTCTGCGGGCCGGCCAGGTCCAGACGCACCCGCGCCGGCGCGCCCGGCGCCAGCAGCCGCACCACGACCTCGCAGACGTCGGCCATGGCCACCGGGCGGAAGGCCTGGTCGCCGCCCACCACCGGGATGAAGCCCGGGAAGGCGGCCAGCGCGCGGATCAGCGCCGTGCCGCCGAACACGCCGCGCGCCACGACCAGCGACGGGCGAACCACCGCCCAATCCAGGCGGGACGCCTCCAGCAGGGTCTCGGTCACGCGCTTGGAGCGCGCGTAGGCAGTGCCGGCGTCGTCGTCGGCCCCGACGGCGGAGACGTGGACCAACCGGCGCACGCCGGCCGCTTCGCAGGCCGCGATCAGGGCGCGCGGCCCGCGCTCGTGCGCTATGGACGTGCTGTCGCCCGCGCCGTCCTGCAGCACGCCCACGCAGTTCACCACCGCGTCGACGCCTTCCAGGAGCGGGCGCCAGGCGTCGGCGTCGGTCAGGTCGGCGAAGTCGGCCCGCACCCACTCCGGGGCCGGCGCCCGGCGCCGGCCGTCGTCCGGCCGGCGCGCGCC
>NZ_JAAIVC010000217.1 GCF_010975005.1 Caulobacter sp. 17J65-9
GGCCCCGCCCGCGGCGGCGGCGGCCTGGCCGAGGCCGTTGGCGACCAGCGCGGCGAACACGCCGCGCCGCCGCCCTTTCAGAACCGACAGCCGTCCCATGCTGCTCAGGCGGTCAGGGCGGCGACGCCGATCGGTTCGGCCCGTGGACGCAGCACCAGGCCCGGCGCCACCTCGGGATCGGACAGCTCCTGACTGGTCAGCACGGCCGCGCCGGTGGCGGCGACCGCCTCGCGCGCGGCCAGCGGCGAGGCGCTGAGCAGGCCGGTGACGCCGACCACCGGGAGGCCGCGCCGGCGAAGCCAATCCACCCCGTGCGCCGCCCCGGCCGCCTCGCCGGCGGCGAACAGCACCGCGTCGACCCGCTCGGTGAAGGCCGAAGCCGACAGCAGGGCCGCGGTCTCCGCCTGGAACAGGCCGTCGGCGATCTCGATCACCGCCGCGTCCACCTCGGCCGCGGCCAGGTGGTCCAGCAGGGCGGTGGCCACGCGCACCAGTTCGGCCTCCGGCACCTTGAAGGTGGAGGCGTGGCCGAGGTCGGTGAAGTCCATGGCCGGCTTCGCGCCCGCGTCGACCATCGCCCACAGGTCGCCGCCCGAGCCGGTGCCGGTGACCTTGGCCGCGCCGACCCGCAGGCCCGCGCGCTTGAGGCCGCGGATCAGGCAGGCGGCGGTGGTGGTCTTGCCGGCGTTCATCGAGGTGCCGGCGACCACGATCACGGTCGGCCGGCCGCCCGGCGCCGGGGTCGAGACCGCCCAGCGGGCCAGGTTGAGCGCACGGCCCTCGGAGTCGGCCAGCAGGCCGCAAGGCGCGATGCGGGTGGGCGCGCCGACCTGGCGATGGCGCTTGAGCACCCGTCCCGCCAGGCCCCCGCCGGCGATCAGGTCGCACGGCCCGAGATTGGCCGGGACCTCGGCCTCGAACTGGTCGGGGGCGTAGCGCGCGCCGTAGGCCACGACGATCTCGTCGCCTTCGTAGAGGCGCGAGCGCCGGCCGTCGGGGAGTTCGAGCCGGGCGTGGTGGCCGACCTGCTCGACCCGCGCCAGCACGAGGTCGCCCGCCGCCGGGCGGACGCCGCTCACCAGCAGGCCGCGGGTCTCGGCCAGCATGGCGCGCCGGGTGGCGAACGACTGCTTCGCCTCGCCCAGGCGCGTCAGATCCAGCGGACTTGTCACGGGTCTTGGACGACGACGGCGCTCCTTTACGACTCGAGCCTCGTCGCGCACCAGCCGACCGACGTCGGCGATCTGCCCCTCGGCAATCATTGAACAGCCCTCTTTTTTGTCGCTCACGCTGTGCTCGTGAGGGAACCGCGGAGCCCCGTCGAAGCGGGTTTCCCAACGGTCGGAAGGCCTGTTTTCACCTGCCCCCCGCCTGCGGTTTCCGAGGGCTGAGACAAGCCAGCGAGGGTGATTGTTCCTAGGCCCCGCTTCGTCGCTCGGGCGTCTCAGAGACGTAGCGTTAAGGCCCGGGCATGCCTAAAGTGCGCGCACGAGAATGATGGCGCACAAACAAAAACTCGGGAGGGAATTTTGCGCAGCACAGTAATGACGGCCCTGGCCGTCGCCGTCCTGGCGCTCGGTACGGCCGGACCGGGCTTCGCCCAGGACGCCAAGCCGGAGGCCGCCGCCGCCAAGGCCAAGCCGGACCGCCTGCCGGCCGACGCCAGCGTCCATGAGACGGTGAAGCTTCTGAACGGCAAGTCCGTGGCCTACACCGCCACCGCCGGCAGCCTGCCGGTGAAGGACGCCGAAGGTAACGTGATCGGCGAGGTCGCCTTCACCGCCTTCACCCAGGACGGGCCGCGCTCGCCCGACCGCCCGGTGACCTTCGCCTTCAACGGCGGCCCCGGCGCGGCGTCCGTCTATCTGAACCTCGGCCTGATCGGCCCGAAGACCGTGCCGTTCGGCGCCCAGGGCCAGTTCCCCTCGACGGCGACGCGGGTGTCGGACAATCCGCAGACCTGGCTCGAATTCACCGACCTCGTCTTCATCGACCCGATCGGCACCGGCTTCTCGCGCTCCTACGTCTCCGAAGACAAGACCAAGAAGGCGTTCTACGGCACCGAGCAGGACATCAAGTACCTGTCGCGGATCGTCTACGACTGGCTGCTCAAGAACCAGCGCATGGGCTCGCCCAAGTACCTGGTCGGCGAGAGCTACGGCGGCTTCCGCCTGCCGCGCCTGGCCTACACCCTGCAGAGCGACCTGGGCGTGGGCATCTGGGGCATGACCCTGGTCTCGCCGCGCCTCGACTACGCCGCCAACGGCGGCCGCGACCTGTCGCCGCTGTTCTGGGCCAGCACCCTGCCGTCGATGGCCGCCGCCAAGCGCGAGCGCGACGGCGCCGTGCTGACCGCCGCCGACATGACCGACGTCGAAGAGTACGCCCGTAGCGAATACACGGTGGATCTGCTGCGCGGCGCCCGCGACCAGGCCGCGGTCGACCGCGTCTCCAAGCGGGTGGCCGGCTACACCGGCCTCGATCCGGCGCTGGTCCAGCGCATGGGCGGCCGCATCGACCTGCAGACCTTCGTGCGTGAATTCCAGCGCGACAAGGGGACCCTGGCCAGCCGCTACGACGTGAACGTCACGGCCTACGATCCCTTCCCCTGGTCGGCCCAGAACCGCGCCGGCGATCCGATCCTGGAAGGCATCATCGCGCCGACCACCAGCGCCATGGTCGACTACGTCACCCGCCAGGTCGGCTGGAAGGTGGACGGCTCCTACGAGGCGCTGAGCAACGACGTGAACCGGATGTGGGAGCGCAACGACACCGCCGAGTCGACGTCCGCCCTGCGTCAGGCCGTGGCCCTGGACCCCAGCATGAAGGTGCTGATCGTCCACGGCTTCACCGACATCCAGACGCCCTACTTCCAGAGCCGCCTGATCATCGACCAGATCCCGACGATGAGCTCGAAGGACCAGGTGCAGCTGAAGGTCTATCCGGGCGGCCACATGTTCTACGCCCGTCCCGACAGCCGTTCGGCCCTGCGCCGCGACGTGCAGGCGGTCTACCGCTAAGGCCTGACCACGGCCCGCGACCCGAGCCTCCGCTTCGCGAGAAGCGGAGGCTTTCGTGTTTATGGGGGCGTTCTCAGCGGCCCAGCTTGGCCACGGCGGTGCGGGCCAGTTCCTGGACCCGGTCCCAGTCGCCGGCGTCCATCAGTTCGTCGGGCGCGAGCCAGGAGCCGCCGACGCACAGCACGTTCGGCAGGGCCAGGTAGCGGGCCGCGTTCTCGATGTTGACGCCGCCGGTCGGGCAGAACTTGGCCTGCGGCAGCGGGCCGGACAGGCCCTTCAACAGCGCCGCGCCGCCGGCCGCCTCGGCCGGGAACAGCTTGAAATGGGTGTAGCCCTGCTCCATCCCGGCCATCAGCTCCGAGGCCGTGGCGATGCCGGGCAGCAGCGGGATCGCGCTCTTGCGCCCCGCCTCCAGCAGGGTCTTGGTCGCGCCCGGCGACACCGCGAACACCGCGCCGGCGTCGGCCGAGGCCTTCAGATCGGCGCCGGTCAGGCAGGTGCCCGAGCCGACCACCGCGCCCTCGACCTTCGAGGCGACGCGGATGCTGTCCAGCGCGGCGGGCGTGCGCAGGGTGATCTCCACCGCGCGAATTCCCCCGGCGACCAACGCCCGGGTCAGCGGCTCGGCGTGGGCGACGTCGCGGATGGTGACCACGGCGATCACCGGCGACAGGGTCATGATTTCGTCGAGCTGCACGGCGGCCTCCTGCATCGGCGACGCCGCGACGGGGAGGTCGCGGGCACGCGTCGCCGTGGGGTGAGGCGCCTTTCTAGCGTGGGAGACCGCCGGTCCGAAAGCGGAAGCGCGGCGTCAGGCCTTAGCGACCCGGTCGGTGACTTCCCACAAGCCGTCGATCACCGCCTTCAGCACCGGCGTGGTCTCGTACCCGGCGGTCAGCAGGAAGCGCAGGGCGCGCACGTGCACCTCCACCCCGGCCCACTCCCACTCGCCGCGCGAGCGCAGGCGGTCGGCCAGTTCGCACAGGCTCCAAGACGCGTCGCACAGGGGCTGGGCCCCGAACAGGCCGGCGATGTCGAGGATCTCGGCCGACAGGTCGTAGATGCGGTCGGGCGTGGTGGTCTCGCGCTCGGCGCCGGCCGCGGCCTCCAGCTTCACGACGGTGCGCTCGATGGCGGTCATGGCCTCGGCGCGGTGGCCCTCCAGCGCGGCGCCGGCGCGGCTCAGCGCCTGCTCGACGGTCAGGCCGCCGGCCCGGCGCATCTGGGCGCTCAGCCGGTGCTTGACCGGAATGATCTTCACGACGCTCATCGGGGGGCCTTGGTGGGCTTAAGCAACAGGTCGATTTCGGCCTGGGCCATGTTGGGATCGACCGCCTCGCCGACTTCGAAGGGCAGGTCGTCGCGACGGCGCGGCGCGATGCCGATCGGCGGGCCCGCGTTCTTGAACCGGCGGTCCGGGCCGGCGTAGGCGTCGCAGACCACGAACGGCCGCTCCTCCCGCGCCACCCAGACGATCCGCTCCAGCAGGACGGCGGGGGTGATCGGCTTGGAGACCACGAAGCTGGCCCCGCAGTCGCGGCTCTTCTCGATCTTCGACTGAGCGGGGTGGCCGGTGACCATGATGGTCGGCGTGAAGGCGGCCGGGCGCAGGTCGCTGCGCCGCAGCCAGCGGACGAAGTCGTAGCCGTCCATCTCCGGCATGGAGCAGTCGATCACGATCAGGTCGAGCTGGGTGGTCTTGACGATGTCCACCGCCTCGAGCGCCGAGCCGCACTTGATCTGCTGCTTGACCCCGAAGCCCTGGAAGACCGAGCCCATGATGTCGAGGGCCTGGGGATTGTCGTCGACCAGCAGGACGACAGATTGATCCAGGTTGATCCGCAGCCGTCCCGGCAGGCCGTAATCGCTCATCGCGGGGCTCAGAACAGGTCCAGGTCGCCGGCCCGCGCGCCGTCGTCGGACGAGCCGACTTCGCCGCCGCAGGCCGCCGACAACCGCGCCGCCAGGTCCGCCAGCGGCACCGCGCGTAAGGCCTCGGCCGGGGCCACGACGCCCTCGGCGCGGTCGGCCAG
>NZ_JAAIVC010000218.1 GCF_010975005.1 Caulobacter sp. 17J65-9
GGCCGGCGTCGCCCGCCCGGCGCGCGCGCAAGCCCCGCGCCGTGGGTTCGGCCGTGACGGGCCGCCGCAGAACCGCGGGCGTGCCCGTTTCGGCGCGCACTGAAATATTAAATTGAGCCTTGTGGGCTAAAGGACTGGCGCATCTGCACCCTCGGGGCGGCCGCGCTCGACCTGCGTCAATCCGCCTCAAGAATACATAAAGATGTTCGCTGAGCGTGTACGGCGAACTGTGGGTTATTGCGACGGCCCGTCGCCTTCAGACCATCGATCTAGATCGGTAACGTCTCCCAATAACTTCGATTGGGAGTTCCCATGGCCGATATTACTAATATTGATTACAAGGGTAACGCGCTGCCGCTGAGCGGGGCGACCACCAAGGGCTTCACCGGCACCTCGGCCAAGGAGACCATCACCGGCACCTCCGGCAACGACGCCATTCGCGGCGGCGGCGGCGACACCCTGGTCGGCGGCGCGGGCGACGACACCTACACCACCGAAAACCGCACCGACATCATCATCGAGAAGGCGGGCGAGGGCGTCGACACGGTCAACGCCATCCGCACCTACTTCCTGTCGGACAACATCGAGAACCTGACGCTCCACGGCTATGACTCGTATGGCGCCGGCAACGCGCTCGCCAACGTGATCAAGGGCCTGGACGGCAACCAGACCATCGACGGCCGCGGCGGCAACGACGTGCTGACCGGCGGCGCGGGCCAGGACATCTTCATCGTCGCGCGCGGCGAAGGCAGCGACGTGATCACCGACTTCGAGGCCGGCGCCGGCAAGACCGACACGCTGCGCCTGAAGGGCGGCAACCTGTTCACCTTCGACCAGGTCAAGGCGGCCATGGTCCAGTCCGGCTCGGACGTGGTGCTGAACCTCGGTTCGGACCAGTCGGTGACCTTCCGCAACCACAAGATCGCGGACTTCGCGGCCGACGATTTCCAGCTGCCGATCGACTACAGCAAGCTGAAGCTGACCTTCAGCGACGAGTTCGACAGCTTCAGCCGTCGTGCCGACTGGAAGGGCGCGGGCACCTGGAACACCACCTTCGGTCCGGGCGCGTCCTACGACACGCGCACTCTCGTGGGTAACAGCGAGAAGCAGTACTACATGGACCCGGACTTCAAGGGTCTGGGTGTGAACCCGTTCTCCGTGAACAACGGCGTGCTGACCATCACCGCTGAGAAGTCCTCCGCCGCGGTCGCGAGCGCGATCGGCGGTGCGGCGAACCAGTACACCTCGGGTATGATCAACACCAAGGGTACCTTCAGCCAGACCTACGGCTACTTCGAGATGCGCGCCGACCTGCCGGGCGGCCAGGGTCTGTGGCCGGCCTTCTGGCTGCTGCCGCAGGACGGGTCGTGGCCGCCCGAGCTGGACGTGATGGAGATGATCGGCTCGGATCCGACCATCGTCTACACCACCCAGCACTCCAAGGCCTCGGGCAAGCACACCTACGACTCCAAGGGCCACGTCATCGGTGACTCCACCGACGGCATGCACACCTACGGCGCCAAGTGGGACGCCAAGGAGATCGTCTGGTACGTCGACGGCGCTGAAGTCTATCGCTCGGCCACCCCGGCCGACATGAACAAGCCGATGTACATGATCGCCAACCTGGCGGTGGGCGGCTCGTGGCCGGGCAGCCCGGACGGGACCACCAAGTTCCCGGCCAAGATGGATATCGACTACATCCGCGCCTACAGCCTGGACGGCACCGGCACGCCGACGCCGACCCCGACCCCGACTCCGACGCCCACCCCGACTCCGACGCCGACCCCCACGCCGACGCCGACCCCGACCCCGACGCCCACCCCGACTCCGACCCCGACGCCGGGTGAGCCGAACCTGAAGGCGACCACCGGCGACGACCACCTGGTCGGCACCTCGGGCGCGGACCGCATCAACGGTCTGGCCGGCAACGACCACATCACCGGCGGTGCGGGCAACGACGTCATGGACGGCGGCGCCGGCAAGGACCAGTTCATCTTCGCCACCGGGTCCGGCCAGGACACGATCTACAACTTCAAGGGCGCCGATGACGGCCTGAACTTCAACGGCCACCAGGCCGCGGGCCTGAAGCCGACGGTGACCCAGTCGGGCGCCGACACGGTGTTCAGCTTCTCGAACGGCGACAAGGTCACGCTGAAGAGCGTGAACATGTCGACCATCAAGAAGATCGACGACTGGCACTGGGGCAATGCGGAAGCCAGCACGACCCCCACGCCGACGCCGACGCCGACCCCGACGCCCACTCCGACGCCGACTCCGACTCCGGATCCGACGACGCCGAACCTGGCCGCCACCACGGGCCATGACATCCTGGTCGGCACCTCGGGCGCGGACCGCATCAACGGCCTCGCCGGCAACGACAAGATCACCGGCATGGGCGGCAACGACGTGATGGACGGCGGCGCGGGCGACGATCTGTTCGTCTTCGGCGTCGGGTCCGGCAAGGACACGATCTACAACTTCAAGCCGGGCGGTGTCGAAGACAGCCTCGACTTCAGCGGCTACCAGGGCCACACGGCGGCCCCGACCGTAACCCAGGTCGGCTCGGACACCGTGTTCAGCTTCTCGACCGGCGACTCGGTCACGCTGAAGAGCGTGAACATGCACGCCCTGGTGAAGGTCGACGACTGGCACTGGGCCTGATCGCCTGAACTGACTATCAGCCGACTGGGGCGGGAACCTGAGGGTTCCCGCCCCTTCTTTTTGCGCGCCCGTCCGGCTTGACGGCGTGCGTCGGATCGCCCACCCGAAGGACATGAGCGACAAGCCCGCCGTCCTGATCATGCAGCGCCACCTGGCGCCGCTGAGCGGTTTCCTGGAGAGCCGCTACGCCGTCCACCGGTTCTGGGAGGGCCCGCCCGTCGAGGTCGCCCAGGCCGTCCGCGCCCTGGTGGTGGCCGGCGAGTTTCCGCTGGACAAGCGCCTGATCGAGGAGCTGCCGCAGCTGGGCCTGATCGCCTGCTTCACCTCCGGCTACGACGGCATCGACGTGGCCTGGGCGCGCGGCCGCGGCCTGGAGGTGACCCACGCGCCGGGCGTGAACCACGAGGACGTCGCCGACCACGCGCTGGGCCTGATCCTGGGCGCGCGGCGCGAGATCGTCAGCGGCGACCGGGCCCTGCGCGCCGGCGGCTGGACCCCGGAAAGCAAGACCATCACCCGCTCGATGAAGGGCCAGAAGCTCGGGGTCGTGGGCCTGGGCATGATCGGCAAGGCGCTGGCCGTCCGCGCCGAGACCCTGGGCATGCAGATCGCCTGGTGGGGACCCAATCCGAAGCCGGACGCGGCCTGGCCGCGCGCCGCCAGCCTGGTCGAGCTGGCCCGCGACAGCGACGTGCTGGCGGTCTGCGTCAAGGCCGACGAGGAGAACCGCGGCCAGATCTCGCGCGAGGTGATCGAGGCGCTGGGGCCCGCCGGCCTGCTGGTCAACGTTTCGCGCGGCCAGGTGGTCGACGAGGACGTCCTGATCGCGGCGCTGAAGGACGGGCGGCTGGGCGGGGCGGCGCTGGACGTGTTCGTCGAGGAGCCGACGCCGGCGGCGCGCTGGGCCGACGTGCCCAACACGGTGCTGACTCCGCACACGGCCGGCGCGACCACCGAGTCGGTGCAGGCCATGCTGATGCTGCTGATGCAGAACCTCGAAGCCTTCTTCGCCGAGCAGCCGGTGAAGACGCCGGTGCGCTGAGCCCAGGCTTTAACCTGACGCGAACGCCGTTCGCCGCCATGATCGCCGCCGAACCGGAGGGCGACTCATGGCCAAGGTGCTCGGATTGGGCGGAATCTTCTTCAAGGCCGCGGACGGCGACGCCTTGAGCGACTGGTACCGCCGCGTGCTCGGGTTCGAGATCCAGGACGGCTGGGGCGGGGCCATGTGGCCGCATCCGCAGCAGGGCTTCACCCTGTGGTCGCCGTTCAAGGCCGACACCACCTACTTCGAGCCGTCGGCGCAGCCGTTCATGATCAACCTGATCGTCGACGATCTGGACGGCGTGCTGGCCCGGGCCAAGGACGCCGGCGTCGAGCCGCTGGGCCGCGAGGACGGCGACGCGAACGGCCAGTTCGCCTGGCTGCTGGATCCGGCCGGCGTGAAGGTCGAGCTCTGGCAACCGCCGGCTGGCGCCTAGGCCCGTCTTCCTGAGTTGCTCCCGCGCGCCGGCGCTCGGCGCCTTGGGAGCTCGCGATGACCCTCTTCGACGAAGTCCCGCTCTGGGTCCTCGGCGTCTCCCTCGCGGTCGGCATGATCCTGACCGAGGAGCTGGCCTTCCGCCTGCGGCGCGCCATCTCGCTGCGTTGGGAGCCGACCCAGGAGGGGCCGGGGGTGGGGTATCTGATCTCCGCCGCCCTGGCCCTGCTGGGCCTGCTGATCGCCTTCACCTTCTCGATGGCCGCCACGCACCACGATCTGCGCAACGAAGCGGTCGCGGCGGAGGCCAACGCGATCCGCACCGCCTACCTGCGCTACCAGCTGGTCGAGGAGCCGGCGCGCAGCGAGCTCAGCGGCCTGATCGTGGAATATCTGGGGCTGCGGGAGCGAGCCGACGCGGCGGTGGCCGAACCGGAGCGGGCCAAGGACATCGCCGAGGACGCCGCGCGCATGCAGGAGCGGATCTGGGCGGCGCTGACCCCTGCGGTGCACGCGCCGGCTCAAGGCTATCTCGCAACCCCGCTGCTGCTGGCGACCAACGAGATGTTCGCGGCCGGCGCGTCCCGTCGGGCCGCCACCGAGACGCGCGTGCCGGTCGTCATCCTGCGCACCCTGATCCTCTACGCCATGATGTGCGCCCTGTTCATGGGCTACGGCCTGGCCAGCGGCGGACGTCATTTCGCCGCCTCCACCACCCTGTTCCTGCTGATCGCCCTGACCATCAGCCTGGTTGTCGACATCGACCGCCCGCGCCCGGGCGCGGTGCGCATCGACGAAGCGCCGCTGGAGCGGGCCGCCGCGCGCATCCGCCGGAGCGAGGCCGCCAAGGCGCAGGCGGTCCAGCCGCAGGACGCGGGCGAGCCGGCTCAGGC
>NZ_JAAIVC010000219.1 GCF_010975005.1 Caulobacter sp. 17J65-9
GGCCACGCCCTGGCCGTCCGGCGGCCCCCAGTGCCGACGCGCGCCGGACGTCGCCGCCAGCCCCCACCAGCCGTAGTAGAAGGCCAGCACCGCGCGCGGCCACGGGCGCGCGGGCGCACGCGTCGCGGCGACAGGAACGGCCGCGGCCGCGAGCAGCGACCGCCGGCTGACTGAAAGCGCCATGAACCCTCCGTGTCGCCGGAGGAACGCGGAAGAGCGCCGTCGGTGAGCGCTACTCTTCGATTTCGGTGTCGATCTGGCGTGCCGGGCGCGGGCGGAAGCCGCGCCGGGACTTAGCCCCGCGATCCGGCTTCTCGCCGGTCGCCTTGGCGGCGATCTGCTTGAGCTTGACCGCCTGCATCACCGACAGCGGCGCGTTCGGGTCGCCCTTCTCGGGGTCGCCGAACGCGCGGCCGTAGGTCTTCACCCGCTCGGCGACGGAGCCGAGGAACTCGTCCTCCCACTCGGAGAGGGTGACGCCCGCCTTGTCGGCGGTGCGCTTGGCCTTGGCCAAAGCGCGAAGGGCGGCCCGTCGGGCCGCCGCCTTCCTATCGGGAAGCTTTGACTTCAAAGGCCCCCGATGGCGGACAGGTAGAGATCGACCAGCGTCTCTTCCTCCTCGCGCTTGACCTTGTCCATCTTCCGCAGACGGATGACCTTGCGCATGATCTTCACGTCGAAGCCTTCGCCCTTGGCCTCGGCGAAGACCTCCTTCATGTCGTTCATGACGGCCTGCTTGTCTTCTTCCAGCCGCTCGACGCGCTCGATGAAGGACTTCAGACGGCCCTGCGCGGTCGCGGTCAGGACGTCGGGATCGGAAGCGGCGGCGGAAAAGACGTCGTCCATCGAGAGATACTCCGGGAAGAAATTCGCGCGGACGCTACTCATCGAACGGACGCCGCTCAACCGCGCCGCCGCCGCAGGCTGCGGACTCGTCGCCGCAGCCTGTGGATAACCCTATTTCTTGCGCTGTTCGGCGATCCAGGCCTCGACCGACGCCCGCAGCGCCGGCAGCGGCACGACCCCGTCCTTCAGCACGACCTGGTGGAAGGCCTTCAGGTCGAACTTCGGCCCCAGCGCCGCCTCGGCCTGCTTGCGCAGGGCGAAGATCTCCAGCGCGCCGGAGTCGTAGGCGGTCAGTTGGCCCGGCAGCACGGCGATGCGGTCGATGGTGTCGAGCGACTCCTCGTAGGTGAAGCGGCCGGACTCGGCCATGTAGCGGGCCGCCTGCTCGCGGCTCCAGCCGTAGAGGTGCACGCCCGGGTCGACCACCATGCCGCGCGCCGGCCACAGGCGGCGGCTGATGGCGGCGTAGGGGTTGTCGTAGACCCCCGCCTCCTCCGACAGGGCCTCGGAATAGCGCGCCCAGCCCTCGACGAAGGCCGAGTTGAACGACATGCGGGTGAAGTCGTTCGAGGGCGTCGAATAGGCGGTGGCGATCTGCATGTGGTGGCCGGGCCAGCCCTCGTGCACGGCGGTGATGGCCGCGCCGCCGCGGGTCTCGCCCTGCCAGTTCTCCGACTGGATCCGATAGGTGGCGGTCTTGGCCATGTCCGGCGAGGCTTCGTAGTGCGAGCTGACCCCGGTGCCGCGCTGGTAGCTCTCCATCGGCTTCACCTCCATCACCTGCGGCGGCATGCGCTCGAACAGGACGGCGGTCTTGGCGCGGGCGGCGTCGACGGTGGCGCGGGTGTAGGCGATCAGCTCCTCTTCCGAGACGAAGCGGTTGTCCGGGGCCTCGCGGGTCTTGGCCACGATGGTCGCCAGGTCGCCCGAGCCGTAGAGCTTCTGGCCCATGGCCTTCACAGTCGCCAGGTTGGCGGCGACGGTCTTCTGGCCCAGCTCGAACACCGCCTTCGGATCGCGGTCGAGCGTGGTGTAGCTGCGCAGGAAGGCGCGGTAGCAGGGCACGCCGTCCGGCAGGGCCGACAGGCCGAGGGTCTCGCGCGCCTGCGGGCGATATTCCTTGGCCAGGTAGTCGCTGTAGCGCTTCAGGGCCGGATTGATCTTGTCGGTGATGACCTGGCGCAGGGCGGCCTGGAAGGCCGGGTCCGTGTCGTGCGTGGCCAGCACCCAGAACGGCGACTTCTCCGGATCGGCGGCGATCATGCCGTCGACCTGCTTGACCACCCGGTCGACCACCGACTTCGGCGCCGAATAGCCGTGGGTCAGGCCGGTCTTCAGGTTGGCGATCTCGGTGTCGGCGAAGGCCGGGAGCGAGCCCCAGCGCCGCAGGGCCTGGGCGCGCAGGTCGTCCGTGCCCAGCGGTTGCAGGGCGGCGATGCGCGCCATGCCGGTGTGCCAGCCGAACATGTGGTTCACGCCCCACCACTCGGCGTGGCAGACGCGCATGTCGCGGCCGGCCTCCAGCTGTTCCTTGAGGCCGGCGTAGGTGACCAGCGACGGCGAACCGGCCAGGGCGCGGGCGTCGATCCGCGTCAGCTTGGCCAGCAGGTCGTCCTCGCTCTTCTCGTAGGCCGCGAGCCCGGCCGGCGAGCGGTCGACGAAGCGGTCGTGGCTCGGGACCGGCAGGCCGGAGAAGTAGGAGACGGTCGGGTCGGTCTGCAGCTGCAGTTTCACCCAGGCGTCGGCCAGCGCCTCGACGTCGGCGGCGGCGCCCTTGGCCGGTTCGGCGGCGCTGGCGGCCAGCGGCGCGGACAAGGCGGCGGTCGCGGCCAAAACGGTCAGGAATACGGTCTTCATCTGGCGCCCCTCCCCGGGTTCGGACGACCGAGGTTATCCGCGCGAAGCCAAGCCGCAAATGAAGTTTCGGAAAGCTCCAGGGCCTGACTGCGACGCCCGGCCGCAGCGCCCCGCCCCCGCCCGCCACGAAGTCGCCACATCCCCGCCGCCTCATAGTTAAGGCGTACACAAGTCTTCAGTCGGGGAAGCGTCCAATGTCCCAGCACAACATCGTCGGCAGCGAAGCCTTCAACACCGAGCCGGTCCTCTACGTCCGCGTGCTCAAGGCCCGCCGCGCGTCGTGGGGCGGCGTGGTCAGCACCCTGCTCGCCGGCGGCGGCCTCGTCGTCGCCGCGGCCTTCGCCGCCGCTTATTTCGGCCAGACCTTCGGCGTCTGACCGGGTTCCGATTTCAAGGAACCTTGCTCCGGCGCCGGATCAGCCCCCCGGCGCCGGAGGCTCTTTCCGCTCCTGTCCGCAACGGTTAACGTCCCAACCGAACGACGTTCGGAGGGTGACGCCATGGCGGAAACGAACACCGAGGCCGCGACCGCCAGCGTGAGTGCGGCCCCGGCCCTGACCGCGACCGGCTATCTCGCCAAGGTCCTGGGCAAGGACGAACGCGTTCTGATGATCGTGCGCCGCCACTGGCTGGTGGGCGTCTCCAAGACCGCGCTGTGGGTCGGCCTGACCTTCGCCGCCCTGGTCCTGGCCGCGGTCCTGCTGGTCCAGAGCCCGAACAGCCCCGCCTTCCTGGCCGCCCTCGTCGCCGCCCTGCTGCCCGCCGTGCTGTGGCTGTGGGAGTGGCTGAGCTGGCGCAACCACATGTACGTCATGACCGACCGGCGCGTGCTGCAGCTGAAGGGCGTGCTCTCCAAGGACGTGATCGACACCCTTCTGGAGAAGCTGAACGACGTGAAGTCGCGCCAGTCGCTGTGGGGCCGCATCTTCGGCTACGGCGACATCGAGATCCTGACCGCGTCGGACGTGGCCATCAACAAGCTGCGCACCATCACCGATCCCCTGCAGTTCAAGCTGGCCATGCTGGAAGCGAAGGACGCGCTGGAACTGGATCACCACGCCTGAGGCGTCACATTCCGGCGAGCGCGCGCCAGGCGACGTAACCGGCCACGATCAGGATCAGGCCCGCGAACAGGGTGCGCCCCAGCGCGGCGCGCGCGCCCAGCGCGTCGGCCGCCTTCAGGCCCGCCGCACCGCCAGCCACGCCGCCGACCAGGAACCAGCCGACCACCGGCCACAGCACCAGGCTCGAGGCCGCGTAGTTGGCCGCCGTCGACATCCCGAACAGCGAGACCGAGACCAGGCTGGACGCGGCGGCGTTGGCCAGCGTCATGCCGGCTGCGGCCATGAGGCCCGGGACGATCAGGAAGCCGCCGCCGATGCCGAAGAAGCCGGCCGCGAAGCCGACGACGAGCCCGGCCGGGGCCAGACGCGCGGCCAGCCTCGGCGTGATGCGCACGGCCGCGTCGCCGCTGTCGCCGCGCTTGCGCAGCATGGAGACCGCGACGGCCGCCATGGCGACGGCGAAGAAGAGCAGCAGCAGCTGGCCGCCCACCTGCTTGGCCAGGCTGGATCCGGCGAGTGCGCCGACCAGGCCCGAGACGCCGAACACGGCGGCGCAGGGCCACTTCACCCGCCCCCCGCGCCAGTGGCCGACGAGGTTGACCAAGGCGTTGACCGCCACCGCCGCGCTGGAGGTCCCGATCGCCACGTGCGGGTTCGTCACGCCGACAAAGTAGAGCAGCAGGGGCGTGGCGAGGACTGAGCCGCCGCCGCCGAACACGGCCAGCAGCAGCCCGACCAGCGCGCCCGAGACGACGGTCGCGCCGGCGGACCAGACGGTGAGGTCCATCTCAGGCCGCCGTCGCCCGGTTCCAGGGCGCGAGCTTCAGCAGATTGGCCATGCCGCACCAGCCGCTGATCCCGGCGAAGGTCAGGCCGGCGCCGACGAAGGCCGACAGGCCGAAGAAGCCGGGATGCACGAGGAAGCCCAGGGCCACCCCGCTCAGCACCAGCGTTCCCGCCGCGATCTGCACCTGGCGCATGATCTCGAGCGGCGCCTTGCGGTCGCCGGCGACGGGCAGGCCCGCCGTCTTCCAGGCGTCGATGCCGCCCTCGAGCACAAAGGCCTGGCCGGCGACGGCCGCGGCGAGGCGGTCGCAGTGGGCGGTGGTGCGGCCGCCGGAGCGGCAGTGGAACACCACCTCGCGGCCGGCGCCGATCGCGGCGGCGGCCGTCTCGAAGGCGGACAGCGGCGCGGCGACCGCGCCGGCGATGCG
>NZ_JAAIVC010000021.1 GCF_010975005.1 Caulobacter sp. 17J65-9
CGCGGGCGAACAGGGTCTCCCGCCTGCGCCGGGCGCTGGGCCGCGGGGTCCTGCCCGACGGCAGCCACGCGTCGCGTAGCCCGGAGGCCGGGCTGGAGCTGTTGTTCGACCTGCTGGCCCTGGACGACGCCCTGCACCGGCTGGGCCGGGCCGCGCCGCCGGAGCTGAACCGCGCCATCGACCGGCTGACCCAGGGCCTGCGGACGCTGCGCCTCGGCGACGGCCGGCTGGCCTGCTTCCAGGGCGGCGAAGCCTCGACCGCCGCCCGGGTCGACGCCGCTCTCGCCCATGACGGCTCCGAGGGGCAGGCCCCGCGCGAGCTGCCCGACGGGCGCTATCACCGGCTGGAAGGCCAGATGCTGCAGGTGATGCTGGACGCCGGCGCCCCGGCCCGCGGCGTCTACGCGGTGTCCGCCTGCGCCCAGCCGCTGGCCGTCGAGGTGGTGTGCGGCCGCGACCGGCTGATCACCAACGCCGGCTGGAGCGAGCGGGTCCACGACCGCCAGGGCTTCCGCCTGACCGCCGCCGGTTCGACCGTCTCGCTGGGCGAGCACTCGGTGCTGACGCCGCTGGCCGGCAAGCTGGCTGAAATCCTTGGCGCGCGGCTGGACGGGGCGGCCTTCCGGGTCCAGGCCCGCCGCCAGGATGAAGACGGCGCCCTGTGGGTCGAAGCCGCCCACGACGGCTGGGTCGGCCGCTACGGCCTGGCCCATGAGCGGCGGCTGTATCTCGACGTCCGGGCCGACGAACTGCGCGGCGAGGACCGGCTGGAGCCGGTCGGCGTGCGCCCCCGGCCGCTGGCCACGCCCTACGCCGTGCGCTTCCACCTGCACCCGGAGGTGCAGGTGTCGCTGGCGCGCGATCGGAAAAGCGTGCTTTTGCGCGGACCTTCCGGCCGAGGTTGGTGGTTCCGAACCGACGCCGGGGAGGTTTCCATCGAACCGTCCGCCCATTTCGAGAACGGAACGCCGCGCAAGACCTCGCAGATCGTGCTGAGGGGCGTGGCGCGGACCGACGCGCCCACGCGGGTGCGCTGGAAGCTGGCCCCGGCCGGCGCGGCGGAGACGCCTGTATGAACCTGAGCGCCGCCGACCTGCTGGCCCGGCCGGCGCGGGTTCTGGATTCGGGTCCGGTCCGCTCGCTGGTCGAGGGGCGGCGGGTGCTGGTCACCGGCGCGGGCGGCACCATCGGCGGCGAGCTGACCCGGCAGGTGGCGGCGCTGAAGCCCGAGCGGCTCGTCCTGCTCGACGCCTCCGAATACAACCTCTACGCCGCCGACCAGGAGATGGGCGTCCGCTTCGCCGAGACGAACTGGACGGCGGAGCTCGGCGACGTGCGCGACCGGCGCAGGCTGGAGACCCTGTTCGCCCGCGAGCGGCCCGACGTGGTGCTGCACGCCGCCGCCCTGAAGCACGTGCCGCTGATGGAGACCCATCCGTGCGAGGCGGTGCTGACCAATGTCGGCGGCGCGCTGAACGTCATGCGCCTGGCCCGCGAGGGCGCCTCGGCCTTCGTGTTCATCTCCACCGACAAGGCGGTCAATCCGACCAACGTCATGGGCGCGACCAAGCGGATCGCCGAGCGGGTGGTCCAGGCCCTGGCCCCGGACGGCTCGGCCAAGGCGGCGGTGGTCCGCTTCGGCAACGTGCTGGGCTCGGCCGGGTCGGTCATCCCGCTGTTCCAGCGCCAGATCGCGTCGGGCGGGCCGCTCACCGTCACCCACCCCGACATGGTCCGCTGGTTCATGACGGTGGAGGAGAGCGCCGGCCTGGTGCTGCAGGCCGCCGGGCTCCCCGCCGGTCCGGGCGACAGCGCCGTCTTCGTGCTCGACATGGGCGAGCCGGTCCGCATCGACGAGCTGGCGCGCCGGCTGATCCGCCAGCACGGCCTGCGCCCCGAGGTCGACGTCGGCGTGGTCTATACGGGCCTGCGCCCGGGCGAGAAGCTGGCCGAGGAGATCTTCTACGCCGCCGAGGACGTCGCCCCGACCAGCCTGGACGGCGTGATGGTCGCCCGCGAGGAGGGCGAGCCTTGGCACCTGCTGGAAGGTCCGCTGCTCGACCTGCTCGACGCCGCCGCCCAGCGCCGCGAGAAGCACACCCAGGACTGGCTGCAGGCCCTGGAGCCGGCCTTCCGCCCGGGGTGATTTCGTCGCCTACTTCCGGGTCGGTGTCAGGCGCAGCAGTCCGCTCTGGGGCCCGTCGGTGAGCAGCAGCAGGGCGCCGTTCGCATCCTGGACCACGTCGCGCACCGGCTGGCCGACGGCGAGCTGGTCTGTGGAGATGACCTCGCCGTCGCGCAGGTCCAGATGGATCAGCGTCTGGCCGGCCAGCGCGCCGCTCAGGGCGTCCATGCGCCAGGGGAATTCATCCCCGGTGTAGAAGGCCAGGCTCGACGGCCCTACGGGCGGATTCCAGCTATAGACCGGTCCGTTCGGATCCAGCTCGGCGACGTCGCTCATGCTCGGCGCGGAGCTGATCAGCGGCCAGCCGTAGTTGTGGCCGGCGTGGACGACCACCAGCCGGTCGCCGCCCTCCGGCCCAGCGTCCTCGGCCCAGAGCTCGCCGGTGTTCGGGTTGATCGCCGCCCCGAGCGGGTTCCGGTGTCCGAAACTGTAGATGTCCTTGAGCGCGCCCGGCCGGTCGACGAAGGGATTGTCCGACGGGATCGACCCGTCGGGACGGATACGCACGATCTTGCCGAGATTGCTGTTCAGGTCCTGGGCCGGTTCGAACCGGTCCCGATCGCCCGAAGTGATGAAAAGGGCCCCGTCGGGCGCGAACACCAGCCGGCCGCCGAAGGCGCCCCGCCCGACCGTCTTGGGGGTCTGGCGCCAGATCACCTGCACGTCGCGGAGGGCGCCGTTCTCCAGACGCCCGCGCGCCACCGCGAGGCCTTTGAGCACGTTGTCGCTCAGATCCTGGCCGCCGCCGAGCCGCGGCTCGGGCGTCTCTTTCAGGCCCGGCGGCTGCGGTTTGGCCGCCTCGACGTAGGACAGGTAGACTAGCCGGTTGCCGGCGAATCCCGGGTCGGTCGCCACGTCCAGCAATCCGCCCTGGCCGCGGTAGGCGACCGCCGGCACGCCGGACACCGGCGCCGACAGGCGGCCGCCCGACCAGATCCGAAGCCGGCCCGGTTGCTCGGTGATCAGCAGGCCCCCGTCGGGGAGGAAGACCATGCCCCACGGATGGTCCAGCCTGGCGAGGGTCTCGACGGAGACCGGACCGGCCTGAGACTGCACCGTCCGGGTCTGGGCCTGCGCCGGGTTTCCCGGCTCCGTGACCGCGGCGAGCGCGACCGCCGTCATGATCACCGCCGTCCACCTGCCCATGGCCTCACCTCCGCCTGTGTCGGACGGCAAACTCGCGGACGGCCGCGCATGTTCGGGAGCTGAGCGCTCCCCCACAGCCGTCCGCAAATTCAGACCCGCACGCCGGCGCGCGCATTCCGCACACGCGAAAGACCGGTCGCCCCACGCCCACTTGGAGAAGCGGCCTCACGCCGGCGGCGCGCTCCAGGACTCCCGCTCGCGGTCGCGATCGGCGCCGCCGCGTTCGCGCTCGCCGGTGGTGTAGGTCGGGCCCTCGCGGTCTTCGCCGGGGGCCGGGCGGCCCTCCAGCGGCGGCAGGCGCTTGGCCTTCTCCAGGTCGATCCCGGCCCGCTCGGCCACCCGCTGGCCGTAGTCGGGGTCGCACCACCAGAAGTGCCAGACCATGCGCATGGCGATGTGTTCCGGGCACTGGCGCAGGTCGTCGGCCAGGTTGGCGACCAGGTCCTCGCGTTCCCAGTCCTTGAAGGTGCGCCAGCGCTCGCCGGCCTGGCGATAGTCGTCGGCGGTCTTGGTGGTCTGGTAGCGGCCGAGGTGGCCCTCCACCCACTGGTGATAGTCGTGCTGGACCTTGGGCGCCTCGCGCAGGCCGTCCAGCGAGCTGGGTTCGTAATTGATGTGCGGATTGTCGCCGCCGGTGTCGACGCCGTAGGCCATCTTACCGTCGCGCTGGTTGGTGGCGGCCGGGTGGGCCGGGGCGTTGACCGGCAGTTGCAGGTAGTTGGCGCCCACCCGATAGCGCTGGGTGTCCGAGTAGGACAGCGTCCGGCCCTGCAACATCTTGTCGTCGGAGAAGTCGATGCCGTCGACCAGCACGCCGGTGCCGAAGGCCGACTGCTCGGTCTCGGCGAAGACGTTGTCCGGGTTGCGGTCCAGCACCAGCCGGCCCATCGGCAGCAGTGGGAAGCGGTCCTCGGGCCAGCGCTTGGTGTCGTCCAGCGGGTCGAAGTCGAGCTCGGGATGCTCGCCGTCGGCCATGATCTGCACGCACATCTCCCACTCGGGGAAGTCGCCACGGGCGATGGAATCGTAGAGGTCCCGCGTCGCGTGGCCGGTGTCCTTCGCCTGGATCTCGGCGGCCTGGGCGGAGGTCAGGTTCTTCACTCCGAGCTTGGGTTCGAAGGAGAACTTGCAGAGCACCGCCTCGCCCTTGTCGTTGACCAGCTTGTAGGTGTTCACGCTCGACCCCTCCATGTGGCGGTAGTCGGCGGGGATGCCCCACGGGCTCTTCACCCAGGTGACCATGTGCAGGGCCTCGGGGTGGAACTGCACGAAGTCGTAGAAGCGCCACGGCTCCTGCCGGTTGGACACCGGGTCCGGCTTGAAGGCGTGGATCATGTCCGGGAACTTGATGGCGTCCCGGATGAAGAAGATTTTGAGGTTGTTGCCGACTAGGTCCCAGTTGCCGTCGACGGTCTTGAACTTGACCGCGAAGCCGCGCGGGTCGCGGGCGGTCTCCGGCGAGTCCTTGCTGCCGATCACGGTGGAGAAGCGCACGAAAACCGGCGTGCGCACGCCGGCCTGGGTCAGCACCTTGGCGCGGGTGTACTTCGAGGCCGGCTGCTCGCCGATCTTGCCGGTCGCCTCGAACCAGCCGTGGGCCCCGGCGCCCCTGGCGTGCACCACCCGCTCGGGCACCCGCTCGCGGTCGAAGTGGGTGATCTTCTCGATGAACTGGTAGTTTTCCAGCGTCGCCGGGCCGCGTTCGCCGACCGAGCGCAGGCTCTGGTTGTCGCTGATCGGGCGGCCCTGGCGGGTGGTCAGGATCTTCGGGTCACGGGGCATGGCGCGGCTCGTCGGGACGCGTCTCGGAAGATGAGACGGACCGACAACCCGTGGCGGCGCATGCGGTTCTGGGGGCAGGACGCGGTGCGGCTACCCCTGATCCGTCACCCTCGGGCTTGTCCCGAGGGCCTATGGTGCAGCTTCTCGGGGGCTTCGCAGCTGTGCGCGACCCTTCCGCCGCAGTGCGAACGGAGCGATGGGCCCTCGGGACAAGCCCGAGGGTGACGAACCTGTTGGACGCCTGAGCGCGGGGTCAGGTGAGGGTGTTCTTGTAGACCACCCCGGCCTTCATGATGACGCGGAAGCTCCGCTCCGGATCGGCGACCAGGTCGAGGTTGGCCAGCGGGTTTCCCTCGACCAGCAGCAGGTCGGCGTGGGCGCCCTGCTCCACCACGCCCAGCTTGCCGGGATAGGGGTTGGAGAAGCCGGACATGGCCAGCAGCTCGCCGTTGGCCTGGGTGGCCATGCGCAGGGCCTCGGCCGGGGTGTACCAGCGGGTCATCATCGCCAGGTACGAGCCCTGGCGCGCGGCGGCGACCGGATTGAACAGGATGTCCGAGCCCCAGGCGGTCCTCGCCCCCAGCTTGCGGGCCAGGCGATAGGCCCGGTCGGTGCCGGCGAACACCTCCTTGGCCTTCACCTGCGAGACCGGGCTCATGGCCGCGAAGGTGTCGGGGTTGTAGCTGAGCGGCTGAAGACTCCACCAAAGGCCCTTGTCGACCAGCAGTTTGGCGGTGGCCTCGTCGATCAGCTGGCCGTGGTCGATGCATCTCACACCCGCCGCGATCGCCTGGCGGATGGCCGGCGGCGTGTAGGCGTGGATGGCGACGTAGGTGCCCCAGTTCTCGGCCGCCTCGACCCCCGCGCGGATCTCGGGCTCGGTGAACTGGACCGACTCGATCGGATTGTACTGCGAGCTGACCCCGCCCCCGCCCATCAGCTTGATCTGGCTGGCCCCCTGCCGCAGCTGCTCGCGCGCCCGCAGCCGCACCTCGTCGGGGCTGTCGGCGATGGCGGATATGCCCTCCCGCTCGGAATTGCTCAGCGGGCCGCCGGGGCTGCGCGGCAGCTCGAAGCCGAAGCGGAAGTCGCCGTGGCCGGAGGTCTGGGAGATCATGGCCCCGGACGGGTAGATCCGCGGGCCGACCATGACGCCGTCGTCGATGGCGCGTTTCAGCCCGAACACCGGCCCGCCCATGTCGCGGATGGTGGTGAAGCCGCGCAGCAGCGTGGCCTGCGCCTGCCGCGCCGCCACCAGGTTCAGATAGCCCATGTCGGCGGTCATCAGCACGGCTTGCGGCGTGCCGGCCATGAAGGCGTGCCAGTGGCAGTCGATCAGGCCGGGCATCAGCACCCGCCCGCCGCCGGCGATCTCCGCCGCATCGGCGATCGGCGGCAGGCCGGCCCCTATCTTCTCGATCATCCCGGCGCGGACCAGCACGTCGGTCGGGCCGGACAGGGCCTCGCCGCGGCCGTCGAACACGCGGACATTCCGGAAGACGGTCGCGCCGGAGGGCGGCGGCGGCGCGGCCGGGGCGTCCACCCGCAGATCGTCCTCCGCCAGGGCGGGCCGGACGAGCCCGAACAGCCCCGCCGCCGCCAGTCCTCCGAACAGGCTACGCCTCGTGGTGTCGACCATCGCCAGAGCCCTCGCGCGCCCGGGCCGGGAACGCTCAGGCTGCGCGCAAACCCAACGGCCGCCGGCCCCTAGGGTTCGCCCCTAGGGCCGAGCCGAGCGGGAGATCGGGATAAACGCGGGGCGCGGTCGGGGTTCGCCGCTGCGCGTGGGAGCGCCGCCCCTTGAGCGTCAGCGCTAGACGCGCGCTCGTTGGACCTCCGCCTCAGCGGCGTCGAGCACCCGGACTTCGGGCGGATCGACGCTCACCACGTCGACGCAATGCCACTCGGTGTAGAGGAACCAGTGGCGCAGCCGCCCCGGGCGCGGCGGTTCGCGCCACCCCGCCCGGCGAACGCGTTCTTTGAGTGGCAGGCGGCCTTCCGCCCCGCTAGCGTGCCGGTCAGGCGCGGAGGGGGAACATGCCTGAGCAGGGAAGGCTGATGCTTCTGGCGGCCGCGGGCCTGATGGCGGCCATGGCGCTGGGCTCGGTGGTCGTCGGGAAATCGCCCTACCTCGGCCTGTTCCAGCGCCACTTCATCGCGCGGCGGAAGTGGGAGCCGGGCTGGTTCTGGGCGTCGGTGGTGCAGTACGCCCTCATCGCGCTCGCCCTGGCGGCGTTCGCGATCCTGGTCCCCAGCGCCTGAGCGAGAGCACCGACGTGCCGGAAACGACCTTGGCGGAGCTGACGCGGTTTGCGCTCGACCAGCGGGGCGAGGCTTGCGTCCGCGAGCACCTGACCGGCGTGAACACGCTCTGCACCGAACTGTTGAGCGTCTTCGAGAGCGCTCGCGGCGAGGTGTTCACCTATGCGCCGACGGCCGTCGCGGGCGATTGGCTGTACGCGTTCGAAACCGGCGGCATGATCGCGGCCAACCGCGACCTCTCCAGGGCGATCCCGGTCGAGGGCCGCGGGCTGCTCATGCCGGTCGAGACCCTGATCGAGGCCCGGGCCGAGCACATCCTGCAACGGCTCAAGGAGCTGCCGGGCGGCGTGTGCGTGATCGACGACTACAATCCGCGATGGGGCGACCCGCTTCACGGCGGGGAAGCCACGGCGTTCGGGGTGGGCGAAGAGGTCTATCACCTGGTCACGGCGGCGTCGGGCTTCGACCAGATCGCCGACGTGCTGGGTTGGGGCGACACGATCTGGCACGGCGCCGCCGCCATCTGCCGGCCGGACCACGAGCCCACGCGGGCCGAACTTTCGTCGCCCGAGGGGCTGCGCGCGCTGGCGCGGACGGCCGTCGAGATCAGCTGCACCGCCTATGACCGGGAGGGGTTCGTCAACTGGCGGCGGATCGACCGATGAAGGTTCGCGCGCCGGCCGTCCTCGTGGCGACCCTCGCCGTCTCCGGATGCGGGATGGACGCCGGCCAGCGGCTGCAGAGCTATCGCGAACAGCAGGCGCGTGACGCCGTCGCGGACTACGGGCGGGCGCGGGCGGCGAACGACGTGTTGGGCATGTGCGTGAAGAGCAGCCAGGTCTCGGCGGCTTACCTGGACGCGCACGACACGGCGAGCGCGGCCGCCTGGCGGGCCAAGAACGCCGAAGATTGCGCGAAAGCTCGCGCGCAGCTCGCTCCCGACGACGGCGACGCGGTTCCGGTCGCATCCTGACGCAAGTCGGCCCTCCCCGCCTTCCCGTCCCGCCGTTCCGGTGGTAGGTGCGCGCGCGTCTTTCCTCCCCCGCACGAAGGCCCCTCCCCCATGCCCGCCGCGCCCGACTTCCCGCCCGCTCCCGATCGCGTCCAGCCGACCCGCGCGCTGATCTCGATCTCCGACAAGACCGGGCTGGAGGAAGTCGCGCGCGCCCTGCACGAACTGGGCGTCGAGCTGGTCTCGACCGGCGGCACCCGCGCGGCCATCGAAAAGGCCGGCCTGCCGGTGAAGGACGTCGCCGACCTGACCGGCTTCCCGGAGATGATGGACGGCCGGGTGAAGACCCTGCACCCGAAGGTGCACGGCGCCCTGCTGGGCGTCCGCGACGCCGAGAGCCACGCCAAGGCCATGGCCGAGCACGGCATCGTCAACATTGATGTGGTGTGGATCGACCTCTACCCGTTCGAGGCCACCGTCGCCTCCGGGGCCGGTTTCGACGCCTGCATCGAGAACATCGACATCGGCGGCCCGGCGATGATCCGCTCGTCGGCCAAGAACCACGGCTATGTCGCGGTCGCCACCGACAAGGCGGCCGTCGACGAGGTGATCGGCGCCCTGAAGGCCGACGGCGCCACCACGCTGGAGCTGCGCAAGCGCCTGGCCGCCCGCGCCTTCGCCCGCACCGCCGCCTACGACGCCGCCGTCTCGGGCTGGTTCGCCGGCCAGGTCGGGGACGCCTATCCGGCCCGCAAGACCATCGCCGGCTCGCTGCTGCAGACCATGCGCTACGGCGAGAACCCGCATCAGTCGGCAGCCTTCTACAAGACCTCGGAAGTGCGCCCGGGCGTGACCACGGCCCGCCAGCTGCAGGGCAAGGAGCTCAGCTACAACAACGTCGCCGACACCGACGCCGCATACGAGCTGGTCGCCGAGTTCGACCCGTCGGTCGCCGCCGCCTGCGTCATCGTCAAGCACGCCAACCCGTGCGGTGTGGCGATCGGCGAGGACCTGGCGAGCGCCTACCAGCGCGCGCTGGAGTGCGACCCGGTCTCGGCCTTCGGCGGTATCGTCGCCGTGAACCGCAAGCTGGACCGCGCCGCCGCCGAGAAGATCGTCGAGATCTTCACCGAGGTGGTGATCGCCCCCGAGGTCGACGAGGACGCGGCGGCCGTGTTCGCGGCCAAGAAGAACCTGCGCCTGCTGGTCACCGGCGGCCTGCCCGACCCGCTGGCCGGCGGCGAGGTGTTCTGCTCGGTGGCTGGCGGACTGCTGGTCCAGTCGCGCGACATCGCCCGCATCAAGGCGGCCGACCTGAAGATCGTCACCAAGCGCCAGCCCACCGACGAGGAAGTGCGCGACATGCTGTTCGCCTTCACCGTGGCCAAGCACGTGAAGTCGAACGCCATCGTCTACGCCAAGGAAGGCCGCACCGCCGGCATCGGCGCGGGCCAGATGAACCGCCGCGACAGCGCCCGCATCGCCGCGCTCCGCGCCAAGGAAGCCGCCGAGGCCCTGGGCCTGACGGACTCGCTGGCCAAGGGTTCGGCCTGCGCCTCGGAAGCCTTCTTCCCGTTCCCGGACGGCCTGCTGGAAGCGGCCGCCGCCGGCGCCACCGCGGTGATCCAGCCGGGCGGCTCGATCAAGGACGCCGACGTCATCGCCGCCGCCGACCAGGCCGGCCTGACCATGGCCTTCACCGGCGTGCGGGTGTTCCGGCACTAATTCTCCTTCTCCCCTTGAGGGAGAAGGAGGGACCCGGCCACCGGAGCCCGAAGGGCGAAGGTCAGGCCGGGAGGATGAGGGGTCGCGCTGCGGCCCCTTTTTCTTTGGGCGTCGCGCGACCCCTCATCCTCCCGCGCGGGCCTGCGGGCTGGCGCCCTCCGGCGCGCGGGCTCCGTCCTTCTCCCTCAAGGGGAGAAGGATGATGCTTGACCCCGTCGCCGGACCCGCGTTCGCTGGCGGCATGTCTTCCCGTCGAGACTTTCTGCTCGCTGGCGGCGCGGTCGCCGTATCCGCCAGCCCGGCGCGCGCCCGGACCCCGCGCGAGCGCCATGGCCCCGACACCTGCGCCGAGCGGTGGGCGAAGCTGGAGCCGTTCACCCAGGTCTACGGCCCGGACGACGACACCTCCCGCCCCGCGGTCCTGCTGTTCCACGGCTGCGGCGGGGTGCGGGCGCACCTTTCAGAATACGCCGAAGCGGCGGCCGCGGCCGGGGTGCGCGCCTTCGTGGTGGATTCCTATTCGGCCCGCGGCTGGAGCCCGGAGTTCGGGCGCGCCTTCGTCTGCAGCGGGGCGCTGTTCCGCGGCGACCAGCGGGCCGGCGACGTGCTGGCCGCGATCAAGGGCGTGTCGCAACGCCCGGACGTCGACGCGAGCCGGCTGGCCGTGGCCGGCTGGAGCCACGGCGGCTGGGGCATCATGGAGCTGATGTCCTCGCCGCTGGAGCAGGCCGGCGAGATCGGCCTGGCCGATCCGCAGGATCCCGACCTGTCCGGCGTGAAGGGCGCCTTTCTGGCCTACCCCTATGTCGGTTTCGTCGCCACCCACCGCAGCCGGACGTGGCGGCGCAAGCCGCAGACGCTCGGCGTCATCGCCCGGCGCGACCACCTCACCACCGTGCGCAACGCGCGCCGGGTCTACGACGTGGTCGGCGGTTCGGGCGTGCCGGTCGAGGTCTGGGAGGCGCAGGGCACCCATTCCTTCGACGAGCGCACCGGCTTCGGGCCGATGAAGTACGACCCCGAGGTCACGGCCGAGTCCGTGCGCCGCTTCACCGCCTTCATCCGCGACGTGCTCGAGGTCCCGGCGACCACGACCGCGTGAGGAACCAACTCCCGGCTTGACCGCGTTTGCGCACCTGCGTTCGTTAAGCGGGACGGAGATCGTTGATGGACTCGCTCGAAGACCGCTGGATGAAGCTCCAGCCGCACGTCCAGGTTTTCGGGCCCGAGGACGACGACCCCCGCCCGGCGGTCCTGCTGTTCCACGGCTGCGGCGGCGTGCGCTCGCACATCACCGGCTATGCGGAGGCGGCCGCCGAGGCGGGCCTGCGGGCCTTCGTGATCGACTCCTACGCCCCGCGCGGCTGGAGCCGCACGTTCGCGCTGGCCACGGTCTGCTCCGGCGTGATCTTCCGCGGCCGTGATCGGGCCGGCGACGTGCTGGCCGCCCTGTGGGGCGTGGCCCGGCGGCGCGACGTCGACCACACCAGCCTGGCGGCGGCCGGCTGGAGCCACGGCGGCTGGGGCATCATGGAGCTGATGTCCTCGCCGCTCTCGAGGGCTGGCGAGTTCGGCCTGACCGATCCCCAGGGCACCGACCTGTCGGGCCTGAAGGCGACCGTGCTGGTCTATCCTTACGTCGGGATCGGCGCGACGGCGCGGATGCGACCCTGGCGGCGGTGCCCCAGGACGCTGGCGGTCATCGCCGAGCAGGACCACCTGACCAGCGTCGAGAACGCCAGCAAGGTCTACGACGCGGTGAAGGCCTGCGGCGTCGAGGTGCAGACCTGGCAGGCGGCCGGCACCCACGCCTTCGACGAGCCGGGCGGAAACGGCCTGATGAAGTACGACGAGGTCCTGACCAAGGAGGCCTACGACCGCTTCGTCCGCTTCCTGCAGGCCTCCCTGATCCCGCAGCCCGAGGCCAAGCCGGCGCCGAAGCGCCGCGCCCGCGCCGCCGCACCCGCCCAATCCGCCGCCCAATCCGCCCAAGCCGGGTGAGGCGCGAAGCACCCGGACCGGGGCATTTCGCTCGCCCGACCGGGGCGCAGGCTTGACCGCCCGCGCCGACCCGCGTTCGTTGAGGCGGGGGTTGGAGTTTCATGGACACGCTTAGGGGCCGCTGGGCGAAGCTATACCCGCACGTGCTGCAGTTCGGTCCTCAGGACGACCTGCCGCGTCCGGCCGTCCTGATGTTCCCCGGCTGTGGCGGGGTGCGTAAGCACCATATGGAATACGTGAAGGCGGCCGTGCGCGCCGGGTGGCGGGCCTATCTGGTGTCCAGCTACGGCCACCGCGGCTGGTCCAAGCGCTTCGCCGCCACGTTCGTCTGCACCGGCGCCCTGCTGCGCGGGGCCAAGCGCGCCGGCGACGTGCTGGCCGCGGTTTGGGGGATTTCGCAGCTGCCGGGGGTGGATCCCGAGCGGGTCGCCCTGGCCGGCTGGAGCCACGGCGGCTGGTCGATCATGGACCTGATGACCATGCCCCTGCTGCGCCGCGGCGAGGCGGGGCTGGCCGACCCGGATCCGCGCTGGCTGTCCGGGGTCGAGCGGCTGTTCCTGGGCTATCCGTATGTCGGCGTGCTGGCCCGCAGTTCGCGCCGGCCCTGGCTGCGCGCGCCGCGCACCTTCGGGGTCGTGCCGCGGCGCGACCACATGGCCACCGTGCGCACCCACATGAAGGTCTACGCCGCTCCGCTGGCGGCCGGGGTGGATCTGGAGCTGTGGTCGCCGGACGGCACCCACGCCTTCGACGAGCCGGGCATCCGCGTGCCCCTGCCCATCACCTTCGACGCCGACCTGCTGGGCGAAGCGGTGCAGCGGTTCGAGAGGTTCCTAAAGGGCTGACGCCCCTCAGTGGTGCTGGTGGCCGCCGCCGCCGCCGGTCGCGCCGGGGTCGTTCATCACGTGGAAGCTGGTGGTGACCGCGCCGGCCTTTTCGAACCGCAGGGTCATCTGCACCATGTCGCCGGTCTTCACCGGCTGGGTCAGGCCGAAGACCATCAGGTGCTTGCCGCGCGGGGCCAGGACCAGCTGACCGCCGGCCGGGACCTCGAAGGCGTCGACCTTCTTCATCTTCATCACGCCGCCGACGTCGGACATCTCGTGCAGCTCGACACGCGCGGCGCAGGCGCATGAGGCCCCGACCAGCTTGTCCTTGGCGGCGCCGCGGTTGGTCACCGTCAGATAGGCGCCGGTGTTGGGGTTGGCGCCCAGCGAGGCGCGCATGTGGGTGTCCTTGACCACCAGCGACCCCGCCGACGCCTGGCGGGCGACGGCGGGAACGGCGGCCAGGGCCAGAATAGCGGCGGCTGCGGCGAGGACGCGGACAGACATCGAAAGGCTCCTGAACTCGGCCTCTACTTAGGCACGGCCGGGCCAGAACCCAACCAGGCGCTTGACCTCGGCCACGGTCGGCTCGGCGATCTCGCTGGCGCGGGCGGCGCCGTCGGCCAGCACCTTGTCGATCTCGGCCTTGTCGCCCAGGAAGCGGCGCATGGCGTCGCTGACCGGGGCCAGGCTCTCGACCGCCAGGTCGGCCAGCGCCGGCTTGAAGGCCCCGAAGCCCTGGCCGCCGAACTGCTTCAGCACCTCGGCCGAGGAGATCCCGGCCAGAGCGCCGTAGATGCCGACCAGGTTCTTGGCTTCCGGGCGGCCCTCCAGGTCGGCGATGTCCTCGGGCAGCGGGTTCGGGTCGGTGGTCGCCTTCTTGATCTTCTTGGCGATGGTGTCGGCGTCGTCGGTCAGGTTGATGCGCGACATGTCCGACGGGTCGGACTTCGACATCTTCGCCGAGCCGTCGCGCAAGCTCATGATCCGCGCGCCCGGGCCCTGGATCATCGGGTCCGGCTGCGGGAAGAAGCCCGGCGCGTTGAAGTCGTTGTTGAACTTTGCGGCGATGTCGCGGGTCAGTTCCAGGTGCTGCTTCTGGTCCTCGCCCACCGGCACGCGGGTGGCCTTGTAGACCAGGATGTCGGCGGCCTGGAGCACCGGGTAGGTGTACAGGCCGATCGAGGCCCGCTCCTTGTGCTTGCCCGACTTCTCCTTGAACTGGGTCATGCGGTCGAGCCAGCCGAGGCGGGCGACGCAGTTGAACACCCAGGCCAGCTCGGCGTGCGCGCGCACGGCCGACTGCGGGAAGATGGCGGCCTTCTTCGGATCGAGGCCGGCGGCCAGGTAGGCGGCGGCGATCTCGCGGGTCTGGTCGGCCAAGAGCGCCGGGTCCTGCCACACCGTGATGGCGTGCATGTCGGCCACGAACAGGAAGGTCGGGAACTGGTCCTGCAGGGCGACGAACTTCTTCAGCGCGCCCAGGTAGTTGCCCAGGTGCAGCGCGCCGGAGGGCTGCACGCCGGACAGCACGCGCTCAGGACCCGCGTAGGCGGGGGTCGGTTGGTCGGTCATGGGAGATCTTTCTGGCGGAAACGGACGGAGGGAGTCAGACGCGAGCGATCGCGCGGCGCCATCGCCGCCCGTGCGTCTCGTCCGTCATGCGTCCCGTCAGCATCATCGCCGCGCAGTTACTCCCAAGGGCCGGCTCAGAGCAAGTCGGTGCCGGCCGCAGCCTTGGCCTTCGGATCGCGCTTGAGGGCGCGCTTCAGGTCTGCCGGGGTGATCGCGCCGGTCAGCGGCAGCAGCAGGGCGTAGAGCGCCACGCCGGCCAGGGCCACGGCCGCGACGGCGTACTCCTTCGGGCCCAGCACGTGGTGGCCGAGGATGTCGAGGCTCATGCCGGCGAACGGGGCCTCGACCATCGGGCGGAAGGTCTGGGCGGCGAACAGCAGGGCGCCCATGATGCCGGCCGACAGCGCGATGCGGGCCCAGCGCGAGACGGCCTGCTTGGTGGGGGTGTAGTCGCCGCGCTTGCGCAGGGTCATCCACATCATGGTGACGTTGAGCCAGGAGGCGGCGCTGGTCGCCGCGGCGATGCCGGAGAAGCCGATCACCTGGAACAGGCCGACGCCGAGCACGATGTTGGCCACCACCGAGATCAGGGCGAAGCGCATCGGCGCCTTGGTGTCCAGCCGCGCGAAGAAGGCCGGGGTCAGGATGCGCACCAGCACGAAGGCGGGCGTGCCCCAGCCGTAGTGCAGCAAGGCCAGCGCGGTCTGCTGGGCGTCGTAGGCGTGGAAGGCGCCGCGCGTGAACAGGCCGTCGATCAGGAAGACCGGCATGGCGAACAGGGCCGCGGCGGCCGGCAGGGTCAGGGCCAGGGTGAAGGTCAGGGCCTCGTCCATGGCGTCGCGCGCGCCGTCGTGGTCCTTCGCCTGCACCGCCATGGCCAGGCGCGGCAGCAGGGCCACGCCGACGGCCACGCCGACCAGGCCCAGCGGCAGCTGGTAGAGGCGGTCGGCGACGTTCAGCCAGGCGCGGGCGCCCGCTTCGCCCATCGAGGCCAGGGCTTGCGAGACGAAGATGTTGATCTGGGTGGCGCTGGCGGCGATGGCGCCGGGAATGGCCAGGCCGATAAGGGCTTTGATCTCGGGCGTCAGGCGCGGCAGGCGCAGGCGGATCTTGGCGCCCTGGCGGCGCGCGCCGACGAACAGCATCGTCGCCTGGATGATCCCGGCGACCAGCACGCCCCAGGAGGCGGCCTTGGCGGCGGCGATCGGCTCGTGCTGCGGCAGCACGGCGATCAGCATGACGATGTTGAGCACGGCCGCGACGCCGGCCGACAGGGCGAAGCGGTGACGCGCGTTGAGCACGCCCGACAGCAGGGCCACGATCGCCATGCAGGGCAGGTAGGGCATGGTGATGGTGGTGAGCATCACCGCCAGCTTGAACTTGTCGCCCGAATAGCCCGGGTTGATGGCCAGCATCAGCCAGGGCATGGCCAGCATGGCCGCCAGGCTGAGCGCCAGGGTCACCGCCGCGATGGTGGCCAGCGCGTCCGAGGCGAGCGCGTCGGCCGCGTCCTCGCCGTCGCCTTCCAGCTTGCGCGCATAGGCCGGCACGAAGGCGGCCGCGAAGGCGCCCTCGGCGAAGATGCGGCGGAACAGGTTGGGGAAGCTCAACGCCGTGTAGAAGGCGTCGGCCGCCGCCGTGGCGCTGGCCCCGAGCGCGCTGGTCAGCACGATGTCGCGGGCGAAGCCCATCAACCGGCTGACGAGCGTCCAGGCGGAGAAAACCAGAGACGAGCCGATCAGGCTCTTCTTCTTGCGGGGCGGGGCGTCGGCGACGGTCACGGTGCTCACGCGCCAGTGGTAGGCGGGGCGCGGAACGGCGGCAAGCGGGATGACGCCGCAGGCGAAGGAAGCTTTCCTTCTCCCCTTGAGGGAGAAGGAGGGACCCGTCCACCGGAGCCCGAAGGGCGGAGGTCAGGACGGGAGGATGAGGGGTCGCGCCGGCCTCTCAGCTTCGGACTGCGGCGCGACCCCTCATCCTCCCGCGCAGCCCTTCGCTGGCGCTCCGGGGCGCGGGCTCCGTCCTTCTCCCTCAAGGGGAGAAGGATCAGGCGTCGCGCATCTCCGCCGCGATCGCCTGCGCGGCGGCGCGCGGATCGGCGGCGGCGGTGATCGGGCGGCCGACCACCAGGTGGGTGGCGCCGGCCTGCAGGGCCTGCTTCGGCGTGGCGATGCGGGCCTGGTCGTCGGTGGCGGCGCCGGCCGGGCGCACGCCGGGGGTGACGATGATGAAGTCCGGCCGGCCGGCCGCGCCGGCGATCTCGCTGATGCGCGCGGCTTCCTGGGGCGAGCAGATCACCCCGTCGCAGCCCGCGTCGATGGCCTGGCGCAGGCGGCGCTCGACCAGTTCGGCGGCGGTGTAGGCGAAGCCCATTTCGGCCAGGTCGGCGTCGGTCAGGCTGGTCAGGACGGTGACGGCCAGCACCTTCAGGCCGCTGTCGCCCGCGCCCTTTACGGCCGCGCGCATGACCTGCGGTTCGCCGTGCACGGTCAGGAAGTCGCCGCCGGCGACGGCCAGGGCGGTCGCGGCCTTCTCAACGGTCGCGCCGATGTCGTGCAGCTTCCAGTCCAGGAACACCTGCTTGCCCTGGGCCTTCAGCTCGCGGGCCAGGGCCATGCCGTCGCCGGCGAACAGCTGCAGGCCGACCTTGTAGAAGCTGACCGCGTCGCCGATGCGCTCCACCAGGGCGCGGGCCTCGGCCACGGTCGGCACGTCCAGGGCCACGATGAGGCGGGGATCGGCGGTCATTTTCAGCGTCCTTCAGGTTGCGGCCAGGCTGGGCGCGGCTAAAGCTCGCCCAAGGCGCAAGGGGTGCGTCGATTCGGATTTGGCTGAGGGGTCCCAATGAGCCTCGCCGCACTCGCGGTCAACTTCTTCGTGGCCCTGTTCGCCCTGATCGATCCGGTCGGGAACGTGCCGATCTACGCGGCCGCCACCAGCGGCGCGAGCTCGGCCCAGCGGCGGCGGCTGGCGGCGTACCTGTCGCTGTTCATCGTCGCCTTCCTGACCTTCTTCTTCTTCACCGGCCTGGCGCTGCTGCAGTTCTTCGGCATCTCCATCGCCGCCTTCCGCATCGCCGGCGGCGTGCTGCTGTTCCTGCTGGGCCTGGAGATGGCGCGCGAGGACTTCATCGCCGCCTTCGCCGACGCCGAGGCCGGCGATCCCAGCCACGAGGTCAGCGAATACGCCCGCAAGCGCTTCGAGCGCCTGATCGTGCCGTTCGGCATGCCGCTGCTGATCGGCCCGGGCGTGATCTCGGCGGTGATCATCCAGGCCAGCGAGGTGAAGAAGTTCGGCGTGCCGGGCATGCTGGCGGGCCTCGGCGTCATCCTGGCCGTGGGCGTGGCCACCTTCGTCAGCTTCGCCCTGACCGGCCCGATCAGCCGCGTCCTGGGCAAGATCGGCATGGCCATCGTCGTGCGCGTGCTGGGTCTGATCCTCTGCGCGCTCGCCGTGCAGTTCATTATCGCCGGCCTGGGCGAGGCCACCCACGGCTTCATCACCAAGAGCGTGGCGACGCCGTACGCGCATTGATCAATGTTGAGCGCCGATCCTTCTCCCCTTGCGGGAGAAGGTGGCGCGCGGAGCGCGTCGGATGAGGGGTGTCGGCGCGACCTCGGACGGTCGCGCGCGAGCAAGCCCTTCATCCTGAAGTCTCGGCGCGGACACCCCTCATCCGCCCTGCTCCGCAGGGCACCTTCTCCCGCAAGGGGAGAAGGAGGACGTCAAAGCCTCGAAATAACCCGGTGCATGCGCGCGCCGGGGCGCGGGGCCAGCGGCGGGCGGTTCAGGCGGCCGGCCGGTTCGGCCCACAGGTCGTAGGCTTCGGTCTTGGTGACCTTCACCTTGGCGAACTCGCCGACCTTCAAGAGGCCGCCGCCCTTCACGAACACGTTGCCGTCGATCTCGGGGGCGTCGCCCCGCGAGCGGGTCACGGCCACGCCGTCGCGGCGGACCTCGTCGACGATCACCTCGATCTCGCGGCCGACCTTCTCGCGCAGCTTGGCGCGGCTGATCTTCTGGGCCGCCTCCATGAAGCGCTCGCGGCGCTCCTGCTTGAGTTCTTCCGGCACGTGGTCGGGCAGGTCGCGGGCCTTGGCGCCCTCGACGTTCTCGTAGGCGAAGGCGCCGACGCGGTCGAGCCGGGCCTCTTCCAACCAGTCCAGCAGGAACTGGAAGTCCTCCTCGGTCTCGCCCGGGAAGCCGACCACGAAGGTCGAGCGGATGGTCAGGTCGGGGGCCACCGCGCGCCAGTCGGCCAGGCGCTGCAGGGTCTTCTCCTGGTTGGCCGGGCGGCGCATGGCCTTCAGCACGCGCGGCGAGGCGTGCTGGAAGGGGATGTCCAGGTAGGGAAGGATCTTGCCCTCGGCCATCAGCGGGATGACCGCGTCCACGTGCGGGTAGGGGTAGACGTAGTGCAGGCGGGTCCACACGCCCAGCTCGCCCAGTCCGCGGGCCAGCTCCTCGAGGTTGGCCCGGTACTTCTGACCGCGCCACTCGCCTTCCGCGTACTTGATGTCCAGGCCGTAGGCGGAGGTGTCCTGGGAGACGACCAGCAGCTCCTTCACCCCGGCGTCGACCAGGGCTTCGGCCTCTTTCAGCACGTCGCGGACCGGGCGCGAGGCCAGGTCGCCGCGCAGCTGCGGGATGATGCAGAAGCTGCAGCGGTGGTCGCAGCCCTCGGAGATCTTCAGGTAGGCGTAGTGCTTGGGCGTCAGCTTGATCCCCTGGGCCGGCACCAGATCGCGGAACGGATCGGTCGGCGGGGCGATGTGCTTGTGCACCGCGCTGACCACGGCGTCGTAGGCGTGCGGGCCGGTGATCTCGACCTTGTCGGCGAAGCGCTCGCGGATGACCTCGGCCTCGGCGCCGAGGCAGCCGGTGACGATCACCTTGCCGTTTTCGGCCAGGGCCTCGCCGATGGCGTCCAGGCTCTCTTCGCGGGCGCTGTCCAGGAAGCCGCAGGTGTTCACCACGACCGTGTCGGCGCCTTCGTAGGTCGGGCTGATCTCGTAGCCCTCGCCGCGCAGCCGGGTGAGGATGCGCTCGGAGTCGACCAGCGCCTTCGGGCAGCCGAGGCTGACGAAGCCCACCTTGGGCGCGGATTTGGTCGAGGCGTCGGTCATGCGGGCTCCGGCGGCAAAACGGGCCGCCTGATAGCCCAAACCGACGTTCGCGTCATCGCTCCCGCGTCGATGGGGCGCGGGAAGCTATTCGCGGGCTTTACCGGACCTGCGTGAGGCGAGGTGAGCCGTCATTCCAATGAACCCGCCCAACCCGACGAGGGCTTTGTATTCTTGGGGGGCTGCGAGGAAAGCGATCAGAGTGCCGATATTCCACGGCAGCGCGATCTTCCAGAAACCCGATTTGGCCATGCGGCCCCCCAACTCAGCCGTCACAGCTCTATTTGCTCCCGGCCTTCAGCAGCTCTTCCCAGCGGTCGGCGTCGATGTGGTCGCCGATCGCGCTCATCTGCTTGTCGACGGCGGGGTTGGACATGAGCTCGGTCATCGCGGCGCGCCCGAACGCCGAGAAGCTGGTGCTCATGGTCTCAGTGCCGTCCTGCTTGATCGCGGCGATCGCCTCGGCCCGGCAGTCCTTCAGCACCAGGCGATCCATGACGGCGGCGGTTTGCTGGCTGATCTCGGTGCGTTGTTGCGCCGTGACGTTCGACATCCCCGCGACGCTCGGGTGAACGCTGAGGCCGGCGAACATCCATTGGGCGAAGATGATCCGGTCCTTGCCCGTGGACGACTGCACAAGGCACTCGCCAAAGGCGTCCGATGCAGGGCCCGCCTGAGCCGCGCCGGCGGCGCCCATGGCGATGGTCAGCGCGACGGCCGCAGTGGTGATGGTCTTCATCGGTTTCCCCTCCGCCACGCGGATCGTCTCACGCGGCGCCGATCCCATAACACACGGCAAAGGTGCAGATCGCTACCCCTTCACGTCCTTCAGCATCAGCATCTGGCCGATCAGCCGTTCCTTGTCGTCGGCGAAGCCGCACTCCGCGGGACCGACGCGCGGGTTGCGCCAGGTGCCGAACACCAGGTCCCACAGCGGCAGGCCGTAGTTGCCGGCGTGCACGCCGCGCTGGTGGTGGACGCGGTGCATCTCCGGCCGCTGGACGATGAAGCCCAGCCACCAGGGCGAGCGCAGGTCGGCGTGGGCGACCAGGTTGAACAGGGTCACGTAGATCAGCGCCAGCGCCGCCGACACGCCGTCCACGCCCAGCACGACGTAGGCTACGAAGGCGTTCAGCAGCGAGGCCAGCAGGGCGTCGAACGGGTGGATGTAGAAGGCGGTCAGGGCCTCGATCCGCGCGGGGCTGTGGTGCAACTGGTGCACCCAGCGCCACAGCCGGTCCGACCTGTGGACCGCCCGGTGCCACCAGTAGGCGACCAGGCTGGCGGCCAGGAAGGTCAGGACGCTGCCGGTGAGCGGATCGACCGTCTCGCGCAGGCGCAAGAGCGAATGGCCGTCGATCCAGGTCTCGAACAGGAAGCCGGCGGCCACCACGGCGACCAGATTGGCGGCGTTCAGCGCGCCGGCGTAGATCCGCCAGCGCTTGTCGCAGCTGGCCCCCGAGGCCGGGGCGATCACCTCGCGGGTGAAGATCACCGAGAAGACGGCGAAGGTGACGAAATAGGCGACGAAGAGCATGCCTGCGGCCCCCTCCGCGTTCCGGCGGGGCGACCGTCGCACGACCCGGGCGTGAGGCTCAATCCGAGGCGTGACCGAAACGCCACCGGTGGCCGGGGAAACTCTGGTTTCCCGGCGAGGAGGGTGGAAAGGCGGACGGGCGCGGCACACCTTGACCGCGATGGATGCACGGACCTCGACGTCGCCTGACCCCTATCCCGGAGCGCTGGCCGCGCCGGAGGATCTCCTCAGGTTGGCTGACGAGTACCGGCGTGCAGCGCATTTGCTGCTGCCGGCTGGCCAGCGCGGAAAGCCGTTGTCGCGTGCCCCTTTCAGGTTGTCCGCCCTGCACGCCATTGAGCTTTATTTGAACGCCCTCCTACTGCACCGCGGGTATTCCGCGAGCAGGCTGCGCGGCCTGCAGCACGACTTCGCGGAAAGGGCGAGGCAGGCGGCGGAACGCGGCCTCGTGCTTCGACGGCGTACGACCCAGCACCTCAAGACGGTGGCTGCGACCCGCGAGTACGTCGTGACCCGCTATGGGCCGGAGATGACCGCCTCGGCCTCCCACGTGACCCGTCTGTCCGCGACGCTGGACGAGGTCGCGGAAAAGGTCCGGATGATCGTGGCCCGACCGGGCTGAGCAACGAATTACTTCCCTCGCCTTGGCGAGGAAGGCTTACAGCCGCTCACTCCGCCACCATCTCCCCCGAGCCGCCGAATTCGGCCGGGAAGTCCTTCAGCTTGGGCAGGCCGTCCTTCATGGGCAGGACGGTCTCGGCGTAGTTCACGTGCACGGCCGGTTTGAAGTCGAGGGTCGGCAGGGTGGCGGCGTAGACGTCGGTCATGCCGAGCGTCGGGTGGCGGCCCATCAGGTGGCCGCCGCACTGGTCGCAGTACATGCGCTCGGTGAAGGGGGTCTTCTGGTAGCCGGCCAGGTGCGCCTCGCCCTTGGTGACCTTTACCTGTTCGGGCTTCCACAGGCTGAAGGCGTTGACCGGCGAGGCCGACCAGGAGCGGCAGGAGTTGCAGTGGCAATAGCCCATGGCCTGGGGCTCGCCCTCGGCCTCGACGCCGACCGCGCCGCAGAAGCAGCTTCCCTGGTGTTTCATGGTCCCGTTCCCTCGCGTTCGGCGGACAACTCGCGAACGGGGGCAAAGGGCGCGTGATCGCCCGTCCGGCTCACGCCCGGCCGTCGGCCTGCTGCAGGCGCCGGCACAGCGAGACGGCGTAGAGCGTCAGGGCGGCCGCGCTCAGCTCCAGCGCCTCTTCGAGGGTCACCGTCAGGCGAAAGCCCAGGCCGTCGGGACCCTGGGCCCGCCTCGCGGCGTCGACCAGCGGATCGAAGGCCGCGGCGTCGACGGCGAACAGCACCGCCACCAGGATCGCCAGGGTGCGGATCTCCACCGGCATGGCGGCGACGAAGCGGGCGTAGGCGGCGCCGAGCAGGGCGAAGGCGGCGATCGCCAGTCCCAGCGCCGGACTTGGCGGCCAGGTCGGGTGCAGGGCCGGGGCTGTCGCGCGGAGCACGGGTTCGTGCAGGTGCGTCAGCTCGCCGACGGCGACCGCGCCGAACGCGACCGCCAGCAGATGCCAGTGCGCGGCGAACTCGTCCCCGGCGGCGCGTTCCGCGCGGCCGACCTTGAACAGCAGGACGGCGATCGCGGCCAGCACGCCGCCGTGCAGCCAGTCCAGCAGGCTGTCCTCCCGGCCCACGTCGATCAGCCAGACCCGGCGAACGGCCGCGTCCGGCGCCTCCAGCAGCAGGAGGTCCTGGCCGAGGCTGAGGACGAGGAGGCCGGCCGCGACCAGCCAGACGACGCCGATAAAGGGCGCGCCGCGCGCCGTCGGACGGTGGGGCATGGGAATACCTGCAAACGGCTCCTCCGCCCCCAGCAACGGGCGCGAGGGCGAACGGGTCGCGCCTTGCGGTCTCTTGCGGGGGCGAAAACCGCCCGCGACGGGACGGGTGTCAGGCGTCCGGCTTCAGGCGTTCGCCTTCGCCGGCCGCGGGGCGCGCGGGCCCAGGCTGGCGTGGGTGAAGCCGGCCAGGCGCGCGATCGCCAGCTGGCGGGGGGAGGCCAGGCCCGCGACCAGCCGCCTCGGCGCGACCGGCTCGGCCAGTCGCGCGACCCGCCGCAGCCAGCCGAACAGCGCGTTCTCGTCCTCGTGCACGCCGGGATCGCACTCGAAGGTCAGGCCCTTCAGCCCGCAGCCGGTCAGCCGCTGGACCGCGGCGCGATCGGGCTCGGCCGCGCCGGTGACTGCGAAGCAGAACGGCTGGATCAGGGAGACGGCCTCCCACAGACGGCCGGTCGGCACGCCCTTCAGGCCCTGGACGCTGACCAGGGTCTTCAGCGCCAGGTCGTCGCGCGCGTCGCAGAAGGCCTGGGCCAGGGCGGCGCGGCCGCGGGTCGAGGCCAGGGTGGTGAAGGCCAGCGGCACGACCACGCCGGGCTTCTGCTCGCGGCGCGGGTCGCTCTTCAGGCGCGCGAGGCCGCGCTCCAGCACCGCCAGGTCGACCCGCTCGCGGTCGGCCCAGTCCAGGGCGTCGATCTGGGCGGGGGTCAGGACCCTGCCGGTGGCCGTGTCCATCACGCGGGGCTGCAGCCGGTGGCCGATCAGGGTCAGGCGCGACAGCTCGAACAGGGGCTGGATGGCGCAGGAGACGTTCAGGCTTCGTCCGTCCTGGGCGGCCATGACGCTCCAGGCGGCCGGTTCGACCCGGCGCAGCGGCGGCAGCGGCGCCTCGGCCGTGGCGACCTCCATGGCCGCGTCGGCGATCTCGGACGGGTCGAGGCGACGGTAGGCCAGGCCCGCGGCCGACACCTCGGTGACTTCGCGCAAGGTCAGGTCGGCGGCCCGCGCCTGTCCCAGGAAGAAGGTCAGCACCTCCTTCAGGGCGTTCAGGCACAGGGCCTGGGCCTCGAAGCGGGTGGCGGCGGGCTGCACCACCAGGAAGTCGGCTTCGCCGACGCGCAGGAACCAGCCGACCACGCCCAGCTTGCGGGTCAGGCAGCGTTCGACGTTGTCCCAGATCTGCTGACGCTTGCCGGGCCAGCGCTCGCCCAGGCGTTCGCGCACGGCGTCCAGGCCCAGCAGGTGGACGCGGCCCTCGGCGGCCAGCGGCGAACCCTGCAGGCGGTCGATGGCGGCTTGGGCGTCGACGGCGACCAGCCGGTCCACGGGCGTCCGCCCGTGGTCGCCTGTCCGCGACTGCCTGGTCCCCGCCTGCACCTGAACGCCTCGCCGGGCTCCCGACGCCCTGCCTGTCACTTGGCCGGGAACTCTGCGGGGATCAGGCTTTAGCGCCCGTAAACTTGCGGGTTCAAATCAGCGCCGCGCCGGCCTTGTAGGCCGCCAGCCCCTCGGTCGAGCCGATCGGCGGGCTGGGCAGGCTGGATTCCACGATTCCGCGCAGATAGGCCCCGTAGGGCGAGTTCTCCAGTTCGGCGGCCCGGGCCAGCAGGCCCTCCTCGTCGATCCAGCCCTTGGCGAAGGCGATCTCCTCCAGGCAGGCGATCTTCAGCCCCTGGCGGTGCTCGATGGTGCGCACGAACTCGCCGGCCTCCATCAGCGCCTCGAAGGCCCCGAGGTCCAGCCAGGCGTAGCCGCGGCCCATGCGCTCGACCCGCAGCCGCCCGCGTTCCAAATATAGGCGGTTGAGGTCGGTGATCTCCAGCTCGCCGCGGGCCGAGGGCTTCAGGGTGCGGGCCAGTTCGGTGACCTCCGCGTCGTAGAAATAGAGCCCCGTCACCGCCCAGTTCGAACGGGCGTCCAGCGGCTTCTCTTCCAGGGCCAGGGCCCGGCCGGAGGCGTCCATCTCGACCACGCCGAAGCGGTTGGGGTCGCGCACCCGCTGGGCGAAGACGGTCGCGCCCTTGGTGCGGCGCGCGGCGGCCAGCATCTGGCTCTCCAGCTGGGCGCCGTAGAATAGGTTGTCGCCCAGCACCAGCGCGCAGGGCCGACCGCCGATGAAGTCGGCGCCGACACGGAAGGCGTCGGCCACCCCGCGCGGCTGGTCCTGGACCGCATAGCTCAGCGACACGCCCCAGACCCGCCCGTCGCCGAGCACGGCCCTCATCGAGGGCAGATCTCTCGGACTTGAAATGATCAGGATCTCCCGGATCCCCGCCATCATCAGGATGGACAGGGGATAGTAGATCATCGGCTTATCCCAGACGGGAAGGAGCTGTTTGTTGATCCCGAGCGTTACCGGATGCAGACGCGTCCCCGATCCGCCGGCCAGAACGATGCCCTTCATGCGTCACCCCGTCCGTGAGCGTGTGTTCCCGCGCACAACTCGCGGGACGACGAAAGGCTGCGCTCGATGAGCGTGATCGGGTGGCTTCCGCCGGCCGTCCGGCGCCCGGTGGTGCGCACCGTGCTGTCGGGGCTGCGGCTGGCGCGCTCGCCGCAGTGGACGCCGCCCGCCGCGCCCGCCGAGATCCGGCCCGGGCCGCTGGTGGTCACCGGCTTCATGAACGAGGTGCTGGGCGTCGGCCGGGCCGGGCGCATGACCGCAGACGCGCTGGAGGCGGCCGGCTGGCCGGTGGTGCGCCACGACCTGCGGCCGTCCTTCTTCCGCATCCGCCGCGCCGGCATGACCCTGCCGACCGAGCGGGACGGGGGCGTCTGGATGATCCACGCCAACGCCCCCGAGGCGGAGATCGCCTTCCTGACCCACCAGCCGCAGGCGTGGGCGGGGCGCTACCGGATCGGCTACTGGGCCTGGGAGACGCCCAAGGCGCCGGCCGCCTGGGTGCGCGCCGCGCCCTGGTTTCACGAAATCTGGGCGACCAGCCGCTACACCCGCGACGCGCTGGCCGCGGCCTTCCGCGCCGAGGGGCGGGCGGACCTGGAGCCGCGGCTCAAGGTCATGCCGCACCCCCTGCCCGACGTGGGCGGGGCGAAGGCGGATCCGCGTCGCTTCGGGCTCGAGCCCGGCGCCTTCAACGTGCTCAGCGCCTTCGACGCGCGCTCGACCTTCGTGCGCAAGAACCCGATGGGGGCGGTGGAGGCCTGGCGGCGCGCGTTTCCGCAGCCGCGGCCCGACGCGCGCCTGACGGTGAAGGCCGTGAAGCTGGAGGCCGACCCGGCCCGGGCGCGGGCGCTCTACGCGGCGGTCGCCGACCGTCCGGACATTCGCGTGCTCGACGAGGAGCTGACCGACGCCGGCGTGCTGGACCTGGTGGCCAGCGTCGACGCCTTCCTGTCGCTGCATCGGGCCGAAGGCTTCGGCCTGTCGCTGGCCGAGGCCATGGCCCTGGGCAAGGTGGTGGTCGCCACCGGCTGGTCGGGGCCGCTGGACTTCCTGGACGCCGACAGCGCCGCTCTGGTGGACTTCGGCCTGGCTCCGATCCGCGACCCTTCGGGCATGTACCGCGGCGGCGAATGGGCCGAGCCCGACCTCGACCAGGCGGCCGGCCTGCTGCGGGCGCTGGCCGACGATCCCGAGCGGCGCCGCCGGATCGGCGACGCGGCCCGACGCAAGGTGGCGGGCCTGGCGGGGGCGTGGAGCGGCGAGACGCTGCGGGCCGGCGCTTGGGCGGGGCTGGTGGGCTAGCTCCTTCTCCCCTTGTGGGAGAAGGAGGGTCCCGTCCACCGGAGCCCGAAGGGCGGAGGTCAGGACGGGAGGATGAGGGGTCTCGCGACCTCTCAGCTTCCCACCGCAGCGCGACCCCTCATCCTCCCGCGCAGGCCTTCGGCTACGCCTCCGGCGCGCGGGCTCCGTCCTTCTCCCTCAAGGGGAGAAGGAACCTCAGGCTCTTCCGCCCCGCAGCTGGGTGATGGTCCGGCCGGGCGCGATCTGCTCGGGGTCGGTCTTCAGGTGGATGAGCGCCGGGCGGCCGGCCGCGCGGGCGGCGGCGAAGGCGGCGGGGAAGTCGTCGCCGCGGTCGACTGTCTCGGCCCAGGCCCCGAAGGAGCGGGCGTAGGCGGCGAAGTCGGGGTTCTGCAGGTCGGTGGCGATCACCCGGCCCGGATATTCCCGCTCCTGGTGCATGCGGATGGTGCCGTAGGTGCCGTTGTCGACCACGACGGTGACGACGTTCGCGCCGTACTGCACGGCGGTGGCCAGTTCCTGCGAGGTCATCATGAAATCGCCGTCGCCGGCGAAGCAGACGACGTCGCGCTCGGGGTGGACCAGCTTGGCGGCGACGGCGGCCGGGAAGCCGTAGCCCATGGCCCCCGAGGTGGGCGCGAGCTGGGTGCGGAAGCTCCGATGACGGATGAACCGGTGCAGCCAGGCGGCGAAGTTGCCGGCGCCGTTGCAGAAGATGGCGTCCTTCGGCAGCACCTCGGCCATGTGGGCGACGACTTCGGACAGGTTGACCGCCGCCGGCACGTCGATGGGTGCGGTGAAGGCCTCGTAGTCGGCCCGGGCGGCCTCGCGCCAGGCGGTCCACTTGCGGTCTCCGCCGAGCGCGGCGATGGCCAGGGCGGCCGGCGAGACGTCGGCCACGCCCGCGGCGAAGGCCGGCCACACCCGGCCCAGCTCCTCCGGCCCCGGGTGAATGTGGATCAACCGTTGAGCGGTGAACTCCGGGGTCAGCAGGGAGTAGCCCTGGGTCGGGTTCTCGCCCAGCCGCGCGCCGATCGCCAGGATCAGGTCGGCCGCCTTCACCCGCTCGACCAGTTTGGGGTTCGGGCCGAGGCCCAGGTCCCCGACATAGCAGGGGTGGTCGTTGTCGATCAGGTCCTTGCGGCGGAAGGACAGCGCCACCGGCAGGTCGTGCGCCTTCAGCCAGTCACTGAGCGCCGCCAGCGCCGGGCGGGTCCAGCCCGAGCCGCCCAGCACCACCAGCGGCTTTTCGGCCTCCTTCAGGCGCTGCTCGATGGTCTCCAGCACGGCCGGGTCGAGGCCGGCGCGGGCCGGGGCGACCGGACGCACCGGGGCGGGTCCGCCGTCCTCGTGCAGCTTGTCCTCGGGCAGGGCCAGCACCACCGGGCCCTGGCGGCCTTGCGTGGCGGTGGCGAAGGCGCGGCCGACGATCTCGGCCGTGCGGCCCGGCTCGTCCAGCTCGGCCGCCCACTTCGACAGCGGTCCGAAGGCGGCGTGGTAGTCGACCTCCTGGAAGGCGCCGCGGCCCTTGTCGGCCGCCGCCACCTGACCGACGAACAGGATCATCGGGGTGGAGTCCTGATGCGCCGTGTGCACGCCGACGCTGGCGTGGGTGGCGCCGGGGCCTCGGGTGACCATGCAGATCCCCGGGCGGCCGGTCAGCTTGCCGTAGGCCTCGGCCATGTTGGCCGCGCCGGCTTCATGGCGGCAGGCGACCACACGCACGCGGTCCTCGACGTCGGCCAGGGCGTCCAGCACGGCCAGATAGCTCTCGCCCGGAACGCAGAACACGTGGTCCACGCCGTTGGCGACCAGGGCTTCGACCAGCCGGCGCGCGGCGTTGGGATTGGCGGACATGGGATGCGTTCTCAGGCTTGGACGTAGGAGGTCTTCAGGCGGGTGTAGAACTCGCGCGCGTACGGCCCCTGCTCGCGGGGCCCGAAGCTCGACGCCTTGGTGCCGCCGAACGGGGCGTGCAGGTCGACGCCGGCGGTCGGCAGGTTGACCATGACCATGCCGGTCTTCAGGCCGTCCTGGAACATCCGCGCGTGCTTCAACGAGGTGGTGTAGACGCCGGCCGACAGGCCGAACTCGGTGTCGTTGGCGATCTCCAGTGCGTGCTCGGCGCTGTCGGCGGGGATGGCCACGGCGACGGGGCCGAAGATCTCCTCGCGGGCGACGCGCATCGAGTTGTCGACGTCGGTGAACAGGGCCGGGCGCATGTAGAAGCCGCGCTTTCCGAGCTCCAGCCGCTCGCCGCCGAAGGCCAGGGTCGCGCCCTCTTCCGTGCCGACGCGCACATAGTCGAGGTTCTGGCGCAGCTGCGGGTCGGAGACGACCGGGCCCATCTGGCTCGCCGGGTCGCGCGCGTCGCCGACCTTGAGGCCTTCAAGCCGGGTCTTCAGACGACGGACGAATTCGCCGTAGACGCCCTTGGTGACGATCAGCCGGCTCGACGCGGTGCAGCGCTGGCCGGTGGAGAAGAAGGCGCCGTTCAGCGCGCCCTCGACCGCCAGGTCCAGGTCGGCGTCGTCCAGCACGACCAGCGGGTTCTTGCCGCCCATCTCCAGCTGGAAGCGCTTGAACTTCTTGGCGCAGGCCTCGGCGATGCGCCCGCCGACCCCTTGCGAACCGGTGAAGGAGATGGCGTCGACGCCCGTGTGGTTGATCAGCGCTTCGCCGACCACGGAGCCGCGGCCCATCACCAGGTTGAACACGCCGGCCGGCGCGCCGGCCTCGTGGATGATCTCGGCCAGGGCCCAGACGCTGGCCGGCACGATGTCGGCCGGCTTGATCACCACGGTGTTGCCGTAGGCCAGCGCAGGCGCGGCCTTCCAGGCGGGGATGGCGATGGGGAAGTTCCAGGGCGTGATCAGGCCGACCACGCCGACCGGCTCGCGGCGGGTCTCGACGCTGACGCCCGGGCGCTGCGAGGGCAGCACCTCGCCGACCGCGCGCCAGCACTCGCCGGCGAAGAACCTGAAGATGCGTCCGGCCCGCTGCACCTCGCCCCTGGCCTCGGCCAGGGTCTTGCCCTCCTCGCGGGCCAGCAGTTCGCCGAGCTCGGCCTCCCGGGCCAGCAGGCGGTCGGCGACCTTGTCCAGCAGGTCGCCGCGCGTTTGCGCGGTGGCGCGGCTCCAGGCGGGCAGGGCGTGCTGCGCGGCGGCGACCGCGCGGTCGACGTCGGCGGCGTCGCCTTGCGCGAACTCGCCGACCACGTCGTCCAGGTCGGACGGGTTGAGGTTAGGCGCGGCCTGCGCGCCCTCGATCCATTCGCCGCCGATCAGGTTGGCGTACCGCTTCGCCATCACCGCCCTCGCTTGCCGGAACGGCGCTCTCTAGCGCGGTTTCGGGGGCAGGGGCCACAAGCTTTCCTTCTCCCCTTGAGGGAGAAGGACGGAGCCCGCGCCCCGGAGCGTCAGCGCAGGGCTGCGCGGGAGGATGAGGGGTCGCGCGACCACTCAGCGTCAAACGCGGCGCGACCCCTCATCCTCCCGCCTGAGCCTTCGCCCTTCGGGCTCCGGCAGGCGGGTCCCTCCTTCTCCCTCAAGGGGAGAAGGATCCTCGCTCAGCCCTGCGTCGCCGACGTCATCCAGCCGATTTCCGCCCCCGTCGGGTCGACCAGGACGGCGATGCGGCCGACGCCGGGGATGTCGAACGGCTCGCGAAAAACCTGGGCGCCCGCCTTCTTGGCCTCGGCCACCCGGGCGTCGACGTCGTCGACCTCGATGAAGCCGAACCAGCCGGCCGGGGCGCCGGCCATGCCGGGCGGGGTCAGGTCCATCAAGCCCGCGACGTAGGCGTCGCCCGCCTTGGCCACCCAGTATTCGTGCTCGCCGCCGCCGAACGGCTCGTAGGTCCAGCCCAGGGTGCGGGCGTAGAAGGCCTTGGCCTTCTCGACCTCGCGCACGCGCAGCTCGTTCCAGACGAAGGTCCCGGCCGGGCATGGCGTCCTCCCGCTCGGATGGCGCCGATCAGCGTGCCGGGGCCGGGGAGGGGAGGCAAGCGTCAGGGTTTGGCGCCAGGGTACGGCCTCAGGGCTCGGCCCACATCCGCAGCAGGTTGTGGTAGCAGCCGGTCAGGGCGACGATCTGCGGATCGGTGTGGCCGGCGGTCTCGGCCAGGCGCTGGATCGACAGGTCCATGTCGAACAGCAGGGTCCGCCGCGCGTCGTCGCGCACCAGGCTCTGGATCCAGAAGAAGCAGGCCACGCGCGCGCCGCGGGTGACCGGCTCGACCCGGTGCAGGCTGGACGCCGGATACAGCACCATGGAGCCTGCCGGCAGCTTCACCTGGTGGACGCCGTAGGTGTCGTCGACGGTCAGCTCGCCGCCGTCGTACTCGTCCGGATCGGCCAGGAACAGGGTGGCGGAGAGGTCGGTGCGCACGGCGCCCGAGCCGTCGGGCAGGCGGCGGATGGCGTTGTCGACGTGATTGCCGAAGTCCTGGCCGCCTTCGTAGCGGTTGAACAGCGGCGGATAGATCCGCTGGGGCAGGGCGGCCGACAGGAACAGCAGGTTGCGCTCCAGGGCCTTGGTGACGATCGCGCCCAGGTCCAGCGCCTGGACGCAGTCCTGCGGCAGCTGCCGGTTGCGCTTGGCCAGCGCCGACTGGTGGCCGGCGGTGATGCGGCCGTCCGCCCAGGGCGCGGTCTCCAGCACCTGGCGCGCATAGGCCACCTGCTCGGGCGTCAGCACGTCGGGAACTTGCAGCAACATGGGGCCTCCGAACGCAAAAGGACCCCGCCGGAACGGGGCCCTCAAGCTTGATCAATCTGGACTAGAAGCGGAAGCCCAGGCTCACCACCGCCGACCGCGCCGCGCCGGGGACCAGGTGGCCGCCGCTCAGGCTGTCGAAATAGGTCTCGTCGGCGAGATTGTAGACGTTCAGCCGGACCGAGACGTCGTCGGTGACGTCGTAGGCGGCCATGGCGTCGAAGGTCCAGTAGGCCGGCACTTCGCGGGTGTTGGTGTTGTTGGCGAAGCGCTCGCCGACGTACTGCGCGCCGGCGCCCAGCTGCACCTTCTCCACCGGCTCCCACGTCGCCCAGACGTTGAAGGTGTTTTCCGGCGTGTTCGACAGGGTCTTGCCGACCTCGGCCGGGGTGTTGGAGTCCAGGATCTGACCGTCCATCCAGGTGTAGCCGCCGAACACTGTGACCGTCTGGGTCAGTGCGCCGCTGAGACCGATCTCGAAGCCGTCGACGCGCTGCTCGCCTTCCAGCACGATCAGCGGATCACCCGGTTCGCCGGGGGTGCGCGCATTGGTCTTCTCGGTGCGGAACACAGCGGCGGTGGCCAGCAGTCTCCGGTCCAGCAATTCCCACTTCGTGCCCAGCTCATAGGAGCGGCTCTTCTCGGGGGCGATGTCTGGGCTCGCCGGCGTGGCGGTCGCGAGGTTCAGGAAGTCGATCCCGGGATTGAACGAGGTGCCGTAGCTCAAATAGATGCTGCCGGCGCGGACGGGCTTGTAGATCACGCCGGCCTTCCAGCTGACCATCTCGTCGGTCCTCTCGCCGACGTCGCGCGCCGGGAGGGTCGGCGGCGTCGCCGGAATCAGCGCGTACGGGTTGTAGGTGAGCGCGTAGCGGTCCCAGCGCACGCCGGCGGCCAGTTCCCAGTGCTCGTCCAGGGCGACCTTGTCGAAGGCGAACAGGCTGACCCCGTCGCCCTGCGCCTTGTTGATCCCATTGTCCTTGATGGCGATCGCGTAGGTGCGGTGCGGATCGGGGTTGTAGAGGTTGGTGAGGCTCGCGGTCTGGTTCAGGTCGCTCAGGAAGTGGTTCTTCGACTTCTCGACGCTGAGCTCCAGGCCGGCCACGGCGTCGTGCTGCAGGCTCCCGGTGCTGAAGTCCGCCTCGAGCAGGGTCTGGTTGATCAGGATGTCGTCAATCTGATCCCGGTGCTTGAACTCGGCGTACACGTCCGCCGAAAGGCCGTTGCTCGGGAAGCGCGGCGAGGTCGACACGGAGTCCCGGTGGGTGCGGATGTAGCGCAGGGTGTTGGACAGGCTCAGCGCTTCCGAGAAGTCGTGTTCGATCTTCAGGGTGCCGACGTCGGTCACGACGTCCTCGTGGTCGCGCCCGAGGATGCCGTAGAAGTTGCTGCGCTTCACCGGCGCGGGCTTGTCCCGCCAGGCGGCGAGCGGGACGTTGTTGTTCGACACCCACGGAATGCCGTTGTCGGGCAGGTTGTCCTGCTCCAGGTGCAGCCAGCCGGCGCTCAGGCGCGTGGCGGTCTCCAGGCCGAAGGCGATGGTCGGGGCCACGCCCCAGCGGCGGGCGTAGACCTCGTCGCGGCCCGGCGCGTCGGCGCTGTAGGCCATGGCGTTCAGGCGCAGCGCCGCGGTCTCGCTGAGGGGCAGGTTGGCGTCGACCGTGGCGCGGGCGTAGGCCGACGAGCCGCCGCCGACCGTGCCGGCGACGAAGCGGTCCAGGGTCGGGGTCTTGCTGACCTGGTTGATCGAGCCGCCGGTCGAGCCGCGGCCGACATAGGCCGAGGCCGGGCCCTTGATCACCTCGACGCTCTCCAGGTTGAAGGAGTCGCGGGTGTAGCCGCCGACGTCGCGCACGCCGTCCACGAACATGTCGGTGCGGGCGCTGAAGCCGCGGATCGTCAGGTTGTCGCCGTTCGGCACGCCGCCTTCGCCGGCCTGCATGCTGATGCCGGGCACGTTGCGCAGCACGTCGCGCAGCGTGGTCGCGCCGCGGGCCTCGATCACCTCCTGCGGGACGACGGTGATGCTTTGCGGCGCGTCGAGCAGCTTGCCGATCTTCGGATCGGCCGAGCGCTCGGCGCCCTGGGCCTCGACCGTCACGCTCGAAACGGTGGTGGGCTCGTCGTCCGCGTCCACGGTCTCGGCCAGGGCCGCGGGGGCCAGCAGGGCGGCGGCCGCGCCGGCCAGGGTCACCCGCAGGACGGCGGTCTTGGCGGCGGCTTTCACCCCCGACGGGTTCGACGATCTCATTACTATTGCGCCCCTCAGCGTTCGCTTTTGCGAGTGGTTCTCAATTGCGGGTGATTGATAATCACTCGCAGAGCCGCTAGGCAAGCGAAACTTAGCAATAAGGGGCGACCGGCATGGCGCGGCGGGGCGATTTGCGGCGAGTGTGGTTCCAGGTCCACTTGTGGATCGGGGTGCTGCTGTCGGCGGTGCTGATCCCGCTGAGCCTGAGCGGCGCGCTGCTGGTCTGGCACGACTGGACCGACGCGATCGCCAATCCCCAGCGCTACAACACCTCCGCCGAGGCGGCCTCGTTGCCGCCATCCGCCTACGCGCAGGCTGCGCGCGCGGTGCTGAAGCCCGACGAGCGGATCGCCGCCATCGAACTGCCCGACCATGCCGCGTCGCCGGTGGTGGTCACCGCCGCCGGCAAGCCGGTGAAGGGCGCCCGCCCGGGCTCGGCCCCGCGGCCGACCGTGTGGCTGGATCCGGCCACCGCGCGGGTGCTTGACCAGGGCGACGCCAACACCGGCGTGCTGCGGGTGCTGCACGTCTTCCACGGCACGCTGAACATCCCCGAGGTCGGCCGCAAGGTGGTGGGCTGGTTCGGCTGGGCCATGCTGACCTCGGCCCTGACCGGCCTGTGGCTCTGGTGGCCGCGCAACGGCGCCTTCCTGAAGGGGCTGCGCTGGACGCGCGGGCCGCTGTTCACCGGCAACCTGCACCATCTGGTCGGCTTCTGGATCTGCATTCCGCTGGCGACCCTGGCCTTCACCGGCGCCTATATCTCGTTCCCGCAGACCATGAAGGCTGCGGTCGCGCCGCTGGTCGGCGAGGCCCCTGCCAAGGGCGGCCCGGCCCAGGCCGGCCCGCGCGGCCGCGCCCGGCCGGTGGCGGAGACCAAGCTG
>NZ_JAAIVC010000220.1 GCF_010975005.1 Caulobacter sp. 17J65-9
CGTCGGACGAGCCGACTTCGCCGCCGCAGGCCGCCGACAACCGCGCCGCCAGGTCCGCCAGCGGCACCGCGCGTAAGGCCTCGGCCGGGGCCACGACGCCCTCGGCGCGGTCGGCCAGACGCCCGGCGAAGCCCGCCAGCGCCGCCAGGTGCTGGGTCAGGGCGTCGACGGCCTGGGCCTCCTGCATGGCGATCTTCAGCTCCTCGCCCTCGCAGGTGCGCACCAGCCGCTCGACCAGGTCGCCGAGCCGTTCGCACATCTCGCCGGCGCGCACCGTCTCGACCGCCAGGGCCTGCAGGGCCGCGGCGGCGCTGACGTGGGCTTCGTCCTCGCGGGCGGGCGGCGGGCGCATCAGAACAGCTCCACCGCGCCGTGGTCCACGACCGGGGCCGGCACGGGCACGCGCGCGACCTCGGGCTGGTCGGTGACCGCCTTTTGCTGAGCCCGGCCGGACACCGGCCAGAACTGCACCCGGCGCGCCCCCGAGCCGCCCAGGCTGGAGCCCACCACGGGGATGCCTTCGTCGCGCAGGAATTTCTCGGCGAAGGCGGCGTTGGCGCCGCCCACGTCGGTCAGGCCGTCGAACATGCGTCCGCCGCCGAACAGCTTCGCTTCCAGACGCTCGCGGCGACCGCCGCGGCGCAGGATGTCGTTGATCAGCAGTTCCATGGCGTGGGCGCCGTAGCGCTGGGCCACGCCGCCGTCCTTCATCCCGTCCGGCAGCAGGAAGTGGTTCATGCCCCCGATCCCGGCCACGGGATCCCGCAGGCAGGCGGCCACGCAGCTGCCCAGGATGGTGGTCAGCACCACCTCGGGATCGCTGGTGACGTGCTGCTCGCCCTGCACGACATGAATGCGTTTGCCGGCCCGAGCGGCGCTCTGGGCGGCGGCGGTGGCGGTCATGTCAGTTGTCCGAACACGGCCTCGATCTTCTCCTTCAGGGTTTGCACCGTGAAGGGTTTCACGAGGTAGTTGTTGACGCCGTACTGCACCGCGCGCTGCACCAGCTCGCGGTCGGCCCGGCCCGTCAGCATGATGAAGGCGGTGGTCTTCGTCGGCGGATGCGAACGGATGGCGCGCAGCAGGCCCAGGCCGTCCAGCTTGGGCATGTTGTAGTCGGAGATCACCAGGTGCACCGGCTTGGTGATGATCTCGCGCAGGGCCTCCTCGCCGTCGGCGCATTCGCGCGTGTCGGTGATGCCCAGCTGCTGCAGGCCGGTGCGCACCAGCGAACGCATGGTCAGCTGGTCGTCGACGATCAAGGTGCGGATCGAAGAAGCTGCGGGCATTACTGGTCCCTCCCCGGCGTGGCCGCCGAGCACAAGTCGAGAATCGCGGGCCCGATACGGCCCAGCGAGAGTTGTTTTTCCACCGCGCCGAGCTCGAAGGCCGCGCGCGGCATGCCGTAGACGACGCAGCTGGCCTCGTCCTGGCCCAGCGTGCGCGCGCCCTTTTCCTTCAGCGCCAACAGCCCCTGGGCGCCGTCGCGGCCCATGCCGGTCAGCAGCGCGGCGACGACGCGCGGGCCGTGCTTGGCCGCGGAATTGAACATCACGTCCACCGACGGACGGTGGCCGTTCACCGGGTCAGCCGCCACCAGGCGGCAGCGCGGATGCGCGCCGGAGGTGATCTCCAGGTGGGTGTGGCCGCCGGGCGCGAGGTAGACCCGGCCGGCCTCCAGCGGCGCGCCCTCCACCGCCTCCGTGACGTGGGCGGCCGAGGCGCGGTCCAGGCGCTGGGCGAAGCTCTTGGTGAAGGTCGCCGGCATGTGCTGGGTGATGACCGTCGGCGGGCAGTTCTCCGGGAAGGCGGAGATCACCGTCAGCAGAGCCTCGACACCGCCCGTGGACGAGCCGATCGCCACGATCTTGTCGCCGCCGGAATAGCCTTCGCGCTTCTCGACCGCCGGCGCGCTGCCCAGCGGGCGCACGCGCGCCCGGGCGGCGGCCTTCACCTTCACGGCCAGGTCGCCGAACGCCTCGGCCGCGGTCACGCCCGCGCCCGGCTTGCCGACGCAGTCCACCGCGCCGATCTCCAGCGCCGCCAGGGTCACTTCGGCCCCGGCCTGGGTCAGGGTCGAGACCATGACCACCGGGGTGGGACGCAGGCGCATGATCTTCTCGAGGAAGGTCAGGCCGTCCATGTTCGGCATTTCGACGTCGAGGGTGACGACGTCGGGATTGAGCCGCTTGATCGCGTCGCGCGCTTCCAGCGGATCGTTGGCGAAGCCCACGACCTCGATGTCGGTGTCGCGCCGCAGGGTGGCGGCGATCAGGCTGCGCATGGTGGCCGAGTCGTCGACCACCAGGACGGAGACGCGGCTCATCGGGCGCCTCCCAGCCGGTAGGTGGTCAGGCCGCAGGTCTCCAGCCGGCCGGCGGCCGGCCCGGTGACCCGCTCGGAGTGGCCGATGTACAGCGTCGCCCCCGGCGTCATCACCGGGATGAAGCGCGACCACACCCGCTCCTGGGTGGTCTCGTCGAAATAGATCACCACGTTACGGCAGAACACGACGTCGAACCGGCCCTTCATGGGCCAGTCGCCGATCAGGTTGAGTTCGCGGAACGAGACCAGCTCGCGCAGCTCCGGCGCGACCTCCCAGCGGCGGTCGCCGCCGTGCGCCGCCTTGCGGAACCAGCGCCCGCGCAGGTTCAGCGGCACCGGCTCGACATGGTCCTCGCGATAGAGGCCGTCGCGGCCCTCGGCGACCATGTTGGGGTCGATGTCGGTGGCCAGGATCTTCACGTCGTGATCCAGCGCGTCCGGCATGGCCTCCAGCACGGTCAGGGCCATGGAGTAGGGCTCCTGGCCGCTGGAGCAGGCCGCCGACCACAGGCGCACGCGTCCGCCCTGGCGCGCCCGCTCGGCCAGCTTCGGCATCACCTCGTCGCGCAGGTGCTCGAAGTGGTGCGGTTCGCGGAAGAAGCGGGTCACGTTGGTGGTCAGCGCCGCCATCATGGCCTGGCGCTCGTCCAGGCCCTCGCGGCCCTGAACCAGGTCGCAGTAGTCGCGGAAGCTCTTCAGCCCCAGCGAGCGCAGGCGTTTGGCCAGCCGCGAATAGACCAGGGCCGCCTTGGCCTCGGTCAAGGCGATCCCGGCATGCGAGTGCAGGATCGACGCGATCTGACGGAAGTCGTCGTCGGTGAAGGCGAACTCGCCTTCGACGATGGGACGCTTGCGGGATCGGTCGCCGTTGTCGGCGACGATGCTCATGCGGCCTCCGCCTCCAGCTCCGGCAGGACCTTGTCCAGCGCGATCAGGCTGACCATGCGGCCTTCGACGGCGAACAGGCCCTTCACGAAGGTCTTCACCTGGTCGCAGGCCACGTCCGGGGTCGGCTGCACCTGGTCGTCAGTCAGCTCGATGATGTCGGACACCGCGTCGACCAGCAGGCCGACGGTGCGCTCGCCGATGCGCACCACCATGATCACGTGGCGGGCGGTCGGCTCGGCGGTCTTCAGGCCCAGGCGCGCGCCCAGGTCGACGATCGGCAGGACCGCGCCGCGCAGGTTGATCACGCCCTTCATGAAGGCGGGCGAGCGCGGCAGCGGGGTGGCCGGGGTCCAGCCGCGGATTTCGCGGACGGACATGATGTCCACGCAGAACTCCTGCTCGCCGATGCGGAAGGAGATCAGTTCACGACGCGCGCCGGCGCCGGTGGTGACGACTTCGGTCATGGTCATCCTGCCATTCGCTTTTCGGTACGCGCCGGCTTGCGCCGGGTGGAGACGAGGGCGTCGACGTCGAGGATCAGGGCCACGCGGCCGTCGCCCAGAATGGTCGCGGCGGCCACGCCCTCGACCTGCTGGTAGTTCGACTCCAGGCTCTTGATGACGACCTGGCGCTGGCCCTGGATGGAGTCGACCAGAAGCGCCGCCTTGCCGCCCGCCTCGCTCTCGATCAGCACGGCCACGCCCGACGCGGCCGGGATCGGCTCGTCGCGGAAGCCCAGCGCCACGCCGACGTCGACCAGCGGCACGAAGGTGTCGCGCACGCGGATCACCGCGTCGCGGCCGCCCACCAGGTGGACGTCCTCGGCCTTGGGCGTCAGGCTCTCGACGATGGTGGTCAGCGGGGTGACCAGGGTCTGGTCGGCGGCGGTCACCACCATGCCGTCCAGCACGGCGAGCGTCAGCGGCAGGCTGAGGGTGAACTTGGAGCCCTGGCCCGGGATGCTCGAGATCGAGATGCGGCCGCCCAGCGCCCCGATCGAGCGCTTGACCACGTCCATGCCCACGCCGCGCCCGGACAGGTCGGAGACCGCGTCGGCCGTGGAGAAGCCGGGCAGGAAGATCAGGTTGTCGACCTCGTCGTCGCTCAGGATCGCGTCTTCGGCGATCAGGCCCTTGTCGACGGCGATCTTGCGGACGCGCGGCCGGTTGATGCCCTTCCCGTCGTCCTGGACCTCGATGATGATCCGGCCCGAGCGGTGCAGGGCGGCCAGGCGGACCACGCCCTCGGCCGGCTTGCCGGCGGCGGCGCGCTCGTCCGGGGTCTCCAGCCCGTGGTCGATGGCGTTGCGCAGCATGTGGGTGATCGGGTCGGACAGCCGCTCGATCACCGTCTTGTCGACTTCGGTGCCCTCGCCCTCGGTGACCAGGCGAACCTTCTTGCCGGTCATCTCGGCGCATTCGCGGACCAGGCGCGGCATGCGCTGGAACACCGACTTCACCGGCTGGGCGCGGATGGCCATGACGCTGTCCTGGATCTCGCGCGTCAGCTGCTCGAGGTCCTCCAGGCCGACGGCCACGTTCGACGAGCGGGCCAGGCCGCTCTCGCCCACCCGCTGAGACAGCATGGCCTGCTGGATCACCAGCTCGCCGACCAGGTCGATCAGGCGGTCGACGCGCTCCAGGTCCACGCGGATGGTCGCCTGGACCGGCGCGGCCGGGCCCTTGGTCTCGTTGGCGGCGGCCGGCGCGGCCGGCTTCGGCGCGGGCTTCGCCACCGGGGCGGCGGCCGGCGCCGGCG
>NZ_JAAIVC010000221.1 GCF_010975005.1 Caulobacter sp. 17J65-9
GCCCTGCTGCGCACCGAGGGCGGCCCGGTCGCCCTGCCGCTGGCGGTCGAGCGGCCGCTGCGCACCGGCCAGCGCGCCTATCACCCCGGCTTCCCGCAGGGCACGCCCGGCGAGGTCACCAGCCGTCTGCTGGGCCGCGAGACCCTGCGCGTCATGGGCCGCGGCGCGCATTCCGAACCGGTGCTGGCCTGGGCCGAGGTCGGCCGCACCGACGGGCTGAAGGGCACGCTCGCGGGCCTGTCCGGCGCGCCGGCTCTGGACGCGCAAGGCCGCGTGGTCGGCGTGACGGTGGCCGAGGCCCCGCGGCGGGGCCGCATCTACACCACCGCCCCCGAGACCGTGCGCGACGCCCTGTCCCGCCGGGTGCAGCGCGGCGAATTCGTCACCGGCGAACCGGTGACGGTCGAGAACTACGGCCGCGTCGCCGACACCCTGCGCCGCGAACTGCGGGTCGCGCAGGTGGTGTGCCTGGGGTGAGGCGCGCCGGCCGCCCGTCGCTGACGACGGGCCGGGCAACTTCTCCTCCCCTGCGAAGCGCAGCGGAACGGGGGAGGGGGACCGCCCGTAGGGCGGTGGAGGGGGCGTCAGCTGGCGCGCCGTCGAACGACTTCGGCCCAAGACATGGAAAAGGGGCGCGCCAGGCGGCTCGCCCCCTCCACCATGCTTCGCATGGTCCCCCTCCCCCGCTCCGCAGGGGAGGAGGTGAAGCCTCACTTCGCCTTGCGCAGGGTCGGGCTGTCGAGGTCGAGTTCGCCGACGGGGATGACCTCCATCTGCGGGTACTTGGCCTTCAGGGCCGGCGGGATCTTCTTGGCGTCGCCGACCACCACGATGGAGGCCGGGGCCGGGTCGAACAGCTCGCCGCCGACGGTCTTCACCTGGTCGGCGTTGACCGCCTGCACCTTGTCGACGTAGCGGCCGAGCTCGGACAGGTCGATCTGGAGGAGCGCCAGCCCGCCCAGCAGGCCAGCCTGGCCGTCGGTGGTCTCCAGCGTGCGGCCGAAGCCGCCGACCAGCACCGACTGACGGGCCTTCAGCTCGTCGGCCCCGACCGACGCGGCGCCGAGCCGGGTCATCTGCGCGGCGATCAGGTCGACCACCTGATCGGCGGACTCGTTCTTGGTCTGGGCCGAGGCGACGATCGGGCCGACGTCCCGGCGGCCCGACAGGGTCGAGCGCGCGCCGTAGGAGAGGCCGCGCTTGATGCGGATCTCCTGGTTCAGCCAGGCCGAATAGCCGCCGCCCAGCACGTTGTTGGCCACCGCGGCGGGATAGTAGCGCTCGTCCTTGCGCTTGATGCCGCGGCGCGCGACGGCGACGGCCGCCTGGCCGGCTTCCGGCAGGTCGATCAGGATCACCCGCGGCGGCTTCGGCTGGCCGGCCGGCGAGGCGACGGCGGGCATGGCCGCGGCCGGCGCCTTCCAGTCGCCGAACAGCTTCTGGGCCAGGGCGAAGCCCTGCTCGGGCGTCAGGTCGCCAGCCAGCACCAGGGTGGCGTTGTCCGGGCGGAACCAGGTCTGGTGGAAGCCCGAGACGTCGTCGCGGCCCATCGCCTTCAGCGAGGTCTCCGTGCCGGTCATGATCCGGCCGTACGGCGCGTCGCCGAACACCGCGCGGGCGGCGGCGTAGGAGGCCAGGGTGGCCGGGTCGGACAGCGCGACCTGCAGGTTGTTCAGGGCTTGCTGGCGCTCGCGCTCCAGCTCGTCCGGCGCGAACACCGGATTGCGGGCCACGTCGGCGAAGATGCCCAGGCCCGGCTCCAGCTGGTCGGACTTCACGCTCAGGCCGACCGAGGAGCCGTCGTAGCTGGCGTCGGCGCCGAGCTCGCCGCCCAGCGACTCGACCGCCTGGGCGATCTGGGTGGCCGAGCGGGTCTTGGTGCCCTTGGTCAGCAGGGTGGCGCTCATCGAGGCCACGCCCGGCCGGCCAGCCGGGTCGGCCGCGCCGCCCGAGCCGATCACCAGGTCGGCGCTGACCAGCGGCAGGTCGTGGTCCTGGGACACGACGACGCGCAGGCCGTTGGCCAGGGTGCGCTCGGAGGGCGCGGGCAGGTTGATCTTCACGTCCGCACCCGGCTTGGGTGGGGCGACCCGCTCGCCTTCCGGGGCTGGCTTGATGATCTCGATGTTCTTCGGCGGGACCAGCGCCTTGGCCACCACGGTCGGCGCGGTGCCGGGGACCGGCTTGGCGTCGGCCGGCTTGGCGGCGTCGGAGTTGTACAGGATCACCGCGCGGGTCTCGTCCTGCAGGTACTTCTTGGCCACGCGCTGGACGTCGGCGGCGGTGACCGCCTGGATCTGGCCCAGCAGCCGGTTGGCCGCAGCCGGGTCGCCGCTGATCAGGACGGCGCGGCCCAGAGCGTCGGCCTTGCCGTCGACGGTTTCGCGTTCGCGCAGCGCATCGGTGACCAGCTGGTTCTTGGCCTCGCTCAGCTCGGCGGCGGTGACCGGCGCGTCGCGCAGCTTGGCGACCTGGGCGCGCAGGGCCGCCTCGCCCGCCTCGGCGGTCTTGCCTTCGGCCATGATCGAGCCGACCGCGTAGGAGCCGGGCTGCTGACGTTGCTCCAGCGCGGTGAAGGCCTCGGTGGCGATCTGCTGGTCGTAGACCAGCGACTGGTACAGCCGCGAGCTCTCGCCCTTGGACATGATCGCGTCGGCCACGATCAGGGCCGGCATGTCGGGGCTGTCGCCGGCCGGGAAGGGATAGCTGATCACCACCGCCGGCAGCGGGGTGTTGGGCTCATAGGCGGTCCACAGCTTCGGGCCCTTGCGCGGGCCTTCCAGCGCGGTGACGCGCGGCAGCGGCGCGTCGGGCTTCTTCAGCGGGCCGAAGTACTGGTCGACCCACTTGTCCAGCTCGGCCGGATCGAAGTTGCCGGCCACCAGCAGGACGGCGTTGTCGGGGCGGTAGTAGGTGGCGTGGAAGGCGCGCACGTCCTCGACGGTGGCGGCGTCCAGGTTCTCGATCGAGCCGATGCCCGGGCGGCCGTAGGGCGAGGTGTCGAACGAGATCTCCGGGTACATCAGCCCGAACAGCTTGCCGTAGGGCTGGGCCAGGATGCGCTGGCGCAGCTCTTCCTTGACCACGTCGCGCTCGGATTTGAACACCGCCTCGTCGACCACGAGGTTGCCCATCCGCTCGGCCTCGGCCCACAGGATGCGCTGCAGGTGATTGGCCGGCACCACCTCGTAGTAGTTGGTGAAATCGTCGTAGGTCGAGGCGTTGTTGAAGCCGCCGACGTCCTCGGTCAGGCGGTCGAACTGCTCGTTGGCCAGGTTGCGAGTCTGCTTGAACATCAGGTGTTCGAACAGGTGCGCGAAGCCCGAGCGGCCGGCCGGGTCGTCCTTCGAGCCGACGTCGTACCAGACCTGCACCGACACGTTCGGCGTCGACGTGTCGCGGATGGCGAACACCCGCAGACCGTTGGGCAGGGTGCGCTGGGTGTATTCGATCGGCGCGATGGCGCCGGCCGGGGCTTTCGCTTGAGTCTGGGCGGCGGGCGCGGCGGGGGCGAGGGCCAGGGCCGGCGCGGCGACGAGCAGGGCGGCCAGCGAGGCTGTCAGGGCGAGGGCGCGTTTCATCAGGGCTTCCGAAGGACGACGTTCGTTCAACCCCGTAACACGGGTCACGGCTCCGGTGGATGTTACGGAGCTGTAATGGACCGGGGCCGCGGACCGTCGTTCACGGCCTGAAACATTGGTTGTACGTCCCCATTCCGGATTAACTTGATTTTTGGACAGCACCGTCCATTTAACGTCGAGACTTACCTCCCCAAGGTTTCCCTACGCATGCCCAAGCTCCCCTTCGACAAGAAGCGCGCGCCCCAGATCGTGGCCGGCGTCGCCGCCGTGGCGGTGATCGCCGGCGGCGTGGTCTGGTGGTCCGGCAAGGCGCGCTGGGAGGGCACCGACAACGCCTACGTCCAGGCCGACACCGTCGCGGTCAGCCCGCAGGTGACCGGCTACGTCGCCGAGGTGCTGGTGCGCGACAACCAGCAGGTGACCCCCGGCCAGGTCCTGGTGAAGCTCGATCCGGCCGAAGCCGAGGCCCAGCTGGCCCAGGCCGAAGCCAATCTGGCCGCGCTGGAAGCCGCCGTGCGCAACGTCGACGACCGCGCCGCGCTGGAGCGCTCGCTGATCGCCGAGCGTCAGGCCGGCGTGGCCAGCGCCCAGGCCACCGCGCGCCTGGCCAAGACCGATCTGGACCGCTACGGCCGCCTGGCCGACCAGGGGTGGGTCGCGCCGCAGCGGCTGCAATCGGCCAGCGCCCAGGCCGACCAGGCCGGCGCCGCCGTCGCCCAGGCGCACGCCGGGCTGGAAGCCCAGCGCCGGGAAGCGAACGCCCTGGGCTCGACCCGGGCGCAGACCCTGGCCCAGGTCGAACAGGCCCGCGCCACCGTCGCCCAGGCTCGGATCAATCTCGATCGCACCGTCATCCGCGCGCCGGTCGGCGGCGTGGTCGGCGCGCGCGCCGTGCGCCCGGGCCAGTACGTGCGTCCGGGCGGCCAGCTGATGGCCGTGGTGCCGCTGGGCCGCGCCTACATCGTCGCCAACTTCAAGGAGACCCAGGTCGGCCATATGCGCGTCGGCCAGGAGGTCGAGGTCACCGCCGACGCCTTCAAGGGTCAGAAGTTCAAGGGCCGGGTCGAGAGCTTCTCGCCGGCCACCGGCTCGGAATTCGCCCTGATCCCGGTCGAGAACGCCACCGGCAACTTCACCAAGATCGTGCAGCGCGTGCCGGTGAAGATCGCCGTCGAGCCGACCGGCCCGCTGTCCGCGGCCCTGCGTCCCGGCCTGTCGGTCAAGGTGCGCGTCGACCTGAAATCGAACGGCGGCCAGAGCTTCGCCGAAGCCGGCGTGGCCACCGCCGCCTACGCCGAGGCGGGCCGGTGAGCACGGCCCAGGCCGCCGTCGCCCCCGAGGCGCCGGCGAAGCCGGGGCGCGGCCCGACGC
>NZ_JAAIVC010000222.1 GCF_010975005.1 Caulobacter sp. 17J65-9
CGCCCACCCGGCGCGAGCCGACCCCGGTCCGCACCGATCCCGCGCCGGTCGCCGCCCAGCCGGCCGAGACGCGACCGGTCCCGCCGACCGGCAAGGGCGCCAAACCCTCGACCCCGCGCGCCGAGCCCCCCGTTTCGTCCGCCCCGACGCCGGTTCCGCCGTCCGGCCCGGCCGCCCCGATCATCGCCAGCGGCCCGCCGATCGATCCCGGCGCGGTGATCGCCTCCGCTCGCGGCCGCTTCGCCTGGCCGCTGAAGGGCGAGATCCTGTCGCGCTACGGCTCGATGGGGCAGGGGCTGCGCAACGACGGCATCAACATCGGCGCTTCGTCCGGCTCGCCGGTGAAGGCCGCCGACGCCGGCGAGGTGGTCTATGCCGGCGACTCCGTGCCGGGCTTCGGCAATCTGGTGCTGATCAAGCACGCCGACGGCTGGGTCACGGCCTACGGTCACCTGGCCAAGATCGACGTGAAAATGCGCCAGCAGGTCGCCCGCGGCGCGGTCATCGGCCAGGTCGGCCAGACCGGCGGGGTGGACCGGCCGCAACTGCACTTCGAGATGCGCTACGCCACCAGCCCCGCTGAAAAGGCGCGCCCGATGGACCCGCTGCCGCTGCTGCAATAGTCGCGGCGGTGTCGGCGCTCGTTGCAAACGCGGCCTTCGCATCATAGCTTCCGCGCTTGCTTTCGCCGGGACGTCTGCGCCCGGCGCCTTCTCATGGAGTGCCCATGGCTCCCGCTGATGCCGGCCCGATGGCTTTCGTCGTCCAATTCGCGCCGCTGCTGCTGATCTTCGTTCTGTTCTACTTCCTGCTGATCCGCCCACAGCAGAAGAAGGCGAAGGAGCACCAGGCGCTGGTCGAAGCGGTGAAGCGCGGCGACACCGTGGTGCTGTCCAACGGCATGATCGGCAAGGTGACCCGCGTCGAAGACGCCGAGGCCATGGTCGAGATCGCCCAGGGCGTGAACGTCCGCGTGGTGAAGTCGATGATCGCCGACGTCCGCAACCGGACCGAGCCGGCGCCGGCCAACGACGCCAAGGCGTCGTCGCGCTAAGGCGCGGCTTCGGGGGATTTCACGCCAATGATTCAGGTTTCCCGGTGGAAGGTGACGGTCGTCGCGCTGGCGACCGTCTTCGGCATCCTATTCGCCCTTCCCAACGTCCTGCCGGCCGACGTGCGCGCGCGCATGCCGGGCTGGCTGCCGTCCAAGACCCTCAACCTCGGCCTCGACCTTCAGGGCGGGTCTTACCTGCTGCTCTCGGTCGACACCGAGGCGCTCAAGCGCGAGCGGGTGACCAACCTGATGGAAGACGTGCGCCAGGTGCTGGGCACGGACCAGATCGGGTCCAGCGGCCTGCAGAAGCTGCCGGACGGCGTGCGTGTGCGGATCAACGACCCCGCCCAGCTGAAGCAGGCCAAGAAGGCTCTCGGCTCCCTGGCGGTGATCAACCCCCGCACGGGCAAGCCGGAGCTGGCGGTCGCCGACGCCGGCGACCAGAACCTGACCCTGCGCTTCACCCCGGATGCGCTGTCCACCATCGGCGCTTCGGCGGTCGACCAGTCGATCGAGATCGTGCGCAAGCGCGTCGACGCCATGGGCACGCGCGAGCCGACCATCCTGCGTCAGGGCGCCGAGCGCATCGTCGTTCAGGCCCCGGGTGAAAGCGATCCCGAGGCGCTCAAGCGCGTCATCGGCCAGACCGCAAAGCTGACCTTCCAGATGCTCGACGAGACCGTGCCGGTGGCGGAAGCCCAGGCCGGCCACGTCCCCCCGGGCAGCGAGCTGCTGCCGCAGCCGAGCCGCCCGGACGAGCCCTACGTGCTGGTCAAGCGCCGCGTTCTGGTCTCGGGCGAGAACCTGACCCAGGCCAACGTCGGCCAGGATCAGAGCCACCGTCCGTCGATCGACTTCCGCTTCGACGGCCTCGGCGGCAAGAAGTTCGGCCAGGTCACCGCCGACAACATCGGCCGCCGCTTCGCCATCGTGCTGGACGGCAAGGTCATCTCCGCCCCGACCATCCAGTCGGCGATCACCGGCGGGTCCGGCCAGATCACCGGCAACTTCACCATCCAGGAAGCCTCCGAGCTGGTGAACCTGCTGCGCGGCGGCGCCCTGCCGGCCCCGCTGAAGGTCGAGGAACAGCGCACCATCGGCGCCGAGCTCGGCAAGGACGCCGTCGACAAGGGCAAGGTCTCGGCCGTGCTCGGCTTCGCCCTGATCGTGGTGTTCATGATCCTGGCTTACGGCTTCCTGTTCGGCGGCATCGCCATCATCGCCCTGCTGCTCAACATCATCCTGCTGTTCGCCGCCATGACGGTGGGCCAGGCGACCCTGACCCTGCCCGGCATCGCCGGCATGATCCTCACGCTGGCCGTCGCCGTCGACGCCAACGTGCTGATCTACGAGCGTATCCGTGACGAAGAGCGGTCCGGTCACAGCCCGCGGGCGGCCATCGACATCGGCTTCCAGCGCGCGCTGGTGTCGATCATCGACGCCAACGTGACCTCGCTCATCTCCGCCCTGATCATGTTCCAGTTCGGGGCCGGCCCGGTGCAAGGCTTCGCCTGGACCCTGCTGATCGGGGTGTTCACCTCCGTGTTCAGCGCCGTGCTGGTCAGCCAGCTGCTGCTCGGTCTCTGGCTGAACGCCAAGCGACCGAAGACGCTTCCGATCTGAGGACCCGACCATGCGTTGGCCACTTATTCGCAACCTGCCGCACGTCACGAACTTCAAGTTCACGCGGCTCGCGCCCTACGCCGCCGTGGTCTCCGGACTGCTGGTGCTCGCGTCGTTCGTCTGCCTGTTCACCATGGGCCTGAACCTGGGCACCGACTTCAAAGGGGGCACCCTGATCGAAGTCACCACGCCCGGGCCGGCGCCGCTCGCCGAGCTGCGCACCACGCTGGGCCACATCGGGGCTGAAGACGCCCAGGTGCAGGAATTCGGGACGACCAACTCCGCCCTGCTGCGCTTCCGCACGCCCGAAACCGGCGGCGAAGAGGCGGCGGTTCAGATCCAGCAGAAGCTGGTCGCCGAGTTCCCCGGCCTTCAGGTCAAGCGGGTCGAGGTCGTCGGTCCGAAGGTGTCGGGCGAGCTGTTCCGCTCGGGCTTCATGGCGCTGGGCGTCGCCCTGCTGCTGATGCTCGTCTACATCTGGTTCCGCTTCCAGCTGCAGTTCGGCCTGGGCGCGGTGCTGGCGGTGCTGCACGACGTCGTGCTGACGGTCGGCCTGCTGGCGGTGCTCCAGATCGAGTTCTCGATGACCTCGATCGCGGCCCTGCTGACGGTGATCGGCTACTCGATGAACGAAAAGGTCATCACCTTCGACCGACTCCGCGAGAACCTGCGGAAGTTCAAGAAGACGCCGCTGCGCGAGATCATCGACCTGTCGGAAAACGAGCGACTGTCGCGGACCCTGATCACCGGCTCGACCGCCTTGCTGGCCCTGGCCGGCATGCTGTTCCTCGGCGGCCCGGCCCTGTTCCCGCTGGTCTTCACGATGATCTTCGGGATCATCATCGGCACCTACTCGTCGATCTACGTCGCCCTGCCGGTCATCCTGGTTTGGGGCGTCAAGCGCGGTGACGAGGACGCCAAGCCGATCGATCTGTCGGTCGGCACCAGAAGCCAGTCGAAAAGGCCCTAATTTCCGTCGGGTAGAGCCCCGCGACAAAACGCCCTATACGGAATCCAGGGGGATCGATTCCCTGGATTCCGATAGGGTTGACGATGGGCGCTCTGCTCCAGAACTTCCGCAACACCATGGTGGTCAGCGTTTTCTTGGCGCTGATCATGATCTTCGGCTTCGGGATGCACGGTCCCGACCAGTTCGGACCGATCTTCTGGCAGGCCGTGACGCGCTGGGTGCACGTCTTCTTCGGCATCCTCTGGATCGGCCTTCTCTACTATTTCAACTTCGTCCAGATCCGGAAAATGCCGGACATCCCCGCCGAGCTGAAGCCGGCGGTGTCGAAGTACATCGCCCCTGAAGCGCTGTTCTGGTTCCGCTGGGCGGCCCTGTTCACCGTCCTGGCCGGCCTGGTGCTGGCCTTCCAGCGCGGCTACATCGTCGAGGTCCTGTCGCTGGGCATGGCCGGCCCGCAGGCCGGCGCGGCTCAGTACACCCTCCTGGGCGCCGGCATCTGGCTGGCGATCGTGATGTTCATGAACGTCTGGGTGTTCATCTGGCCGAACCAGAAGATCGCGCTCGGCCTGGTCGAGGCCGACGCCGACAAGAAGGCCAAGGCGGCCCGCACCGCCATGCTGTTCTCGCGCACCAACCTCTTGCTGTCGCTGCCGATGCTGACCTCGATGGCGATGTACCAGACCCTGTTCTCGTAAGAGACGGAACGGTTTAGAGCGAAGGCCCGCCGGCTCCCGGCGGGCCTTTTTCGTTTGTGCGATGACCGAAGCTCACGAAGACCTCGACGCCCGCATCGAGCGGGTCGATCCGGATCGCTGGCTGGCGACCCGCTTCATCGACGACCCCGACAAGCGGGCCGACGTGCTCGCCCTCTATGCGCTGAACGACGAGCTGGCCCGCATTCCGTCTGCGGTCACCCAGCCCATGCTGGGCGAGATCCGCTTCGCCTGGTGGCGCGAGGCGATCGAGGACGTGTTCGAGGGCCGCATGCCGCGCGCCCATCCGGTGACCCTGGCCCTGTCGACCGCCATCAAGCGCCGGGGCCTGCCGCGGCCGCTGCTGGAGGCCCTGGTCGACGCCCGCGAGCGCGACCTCGATCCCGCGCCCTTCGCCGACGCGGCCGAGGCCCTGGACTATGTCGACCGGACCGCCGGCGCCCTGGCGGCCCTGGCGGCCAAGGTGCTGGACACGAGCGCTGATCCGCATGCGGTGCGCTCCGCCGCCCGCGCCTGGGGCCTGGCCGGCCTGCACCGGCTGGCCGCCTCGGGCGGCCC
>NZ_JAAIVC010000223.1 GCF_010975005.1 Caulobacter sp. 17J65-9
GAACAGACCCTTGCGGTCGCGCGCGGCCAGCACCAGCTCGGCGGCGTTGCGGGTCACCCGCGTGCGGGCCGAGGCTGCAGCGCCGGTCGTCTCGGCCCGGCGCACCAGGTCGGCGTGGGCGGCCTGCTCCTCCGCGTCGAAGGCCGAGAAGTAGGCGTCTTCCATGGAGGCGGCCCAGTCGGCGGCGGCCGGATCAACCTCGATCAACCGTCGACGCGCCGCCTCGGCCAGCTCGGCCTGGCGGGTGCGCACGCCGGCCGCCGGGTCGGCCCCGCGGCCGCCGCGGAAGGCGGCCTCGGTGGCGCTGTAGAGGTCACGCATCAGCTGGCCCTTCCAGCCGTTCCACACGCCCGGCCCGACCGCGCGCACGTCGGCGACGGTCAGCACCAGCAGCAGGCGCAGGCGCTCGGGGTTCTCGACGATGCGGGCGAAGGCGGCGACGGTGTCGGGGTCGGCCACGTCGCGCTTCTGGGCGAAGTCGGACAGCACCAGGTGGTGCTCGACCAGCCAGCTGACCAGCTCGCCCTTGCGCCGCGACAGGCCCAGCCGCTCGCAGGCCCGCCTGGCCGCGATGGCCCCGTCCACCGCCTGGCCGCGCGAGCCGCCCTTGCCGGTGTCGTGCAGCAGCATGGCCAGGTACAGCGCCTCGCGGTCGGCGATCATCGGCAGGATCGAGGCCGACAGCGGATGCTCCTCGGCCAGGCGCCCCTGCTCGATGTCCTTGATGATCCCGACCGCGCGCAGGGTGTGATCGTCCACGGTGTAGGCGTGGTACATGTTCAGCTGGGTCTGGGCGACGATCCGCCCGAACTCCGGCAGGAAGCGGCCCAGGAGGCCGGCGTCGTTCATCAGCGTGAGGATGCGGTAGGGCTGGTTTCCCCGCGCCAGCACGTCCAGGAAGGCGCGCGCCGCCTCCGGATCGCGCCGCAGCTTGGGCGTGACCAGGGCCAGCGACCGGCTGACCGCCGTGAAGGCGTCCGGATGCAGGTCCAGGTCCATCTGGTCGGCGGTGCGGAACAGCCGCAGCAGATTGACCGGGTCCTGCTCGAACACCTTCGGCCCGGCGATCGACAGGCGGCCGTCGTCCTCGACGAAGCCCTCGACGTCGAGCTTCTTCTTGCGCCGCCTGCGGCTGGGCAGCAGGCGCGACAGGCCTTGCGGGGCCTTGATCCGGTCGGCCTCCAGCTTGGCGCAGAAGGTGCGGGTCAGGGCGCCCACCTCCTTGGCGGTCAGGAAGTAGCGGCGCATGAACCGCTCCACCGCCGGGGCTTCGCCGCGGCCGGCGTAGCCCATCTGGGCGGCCAGCTCGGCCTGGCGGTCGAAGCCCAGCCGCTCCTCGGCCCGCCCGGCGGCGAAGTGCAGGCGGATGCGCACCGCCCAAAGGAAGTCGAAGGCCTGCTCGAAGGTGCGCTGCTCCTTGCCGGAATACAGGGTCTTCAGGGTCTTCAGGCCCAGCGGGCTCTCCGGGGCGAAGTAGCGGGCGATCCAGAACAGGGTGTTGAGGTCGCGCAGCCCCCCCTTGCCGTCCTTGACGTTGGGCTCGACCTGATAGCGCGAGGCGCCGCTCTTGGCGTGGCGGGCGTCGCGCTCCTTCAGCTTGGCCTCCACGAAGGCCGCCGCCGTGCCCTTGATCACGTCCTTCACGAACCGGGCGCGCAGCTTCTCGGCGAGCGCCGCCTCGCCGGCCAGCGGGCGCATTTCCAGCAGCGCCGTGCGGATGGTCATGTCTTCGCGGGACAGCTTCACGCACTCGTCGATCGAGCGCGACGCCCAGCCGACCTTCAGCCCCAGGTCCCACAGGGCGTAGAGCATGAACTCGATCAGGCTCTCGCTGAACGCGGTCTCCTTCCAGGGCCGCAGGAACAGCAGGTCGAGGTCGGAGTAGGGGGCCAGCACGCCCCGCCCGTAGCCGCCGGTGGCGATCAGGGCCAGGCGTTCACCAGCGGTGGGGTTGCGGGTGCGCAGCACGTGGACGTGGGCGAAGTCCCACAGGGCGCGCACCACCACGTCGGCGGCGCTGCAGAGCTCGCGGGCCACCTCCACCCCGCCGGCCCCGGCGTCCAGCCGGGCCCGAGCCGAGGCGCGGCCCTGCTCCAGCGTTTCCTTCAGCACCGCCAGGGCCAGCCGGCGCCGCTCGGCGTCGTCGCCCTCGGTCGCCGCGGCGATCATCTCCAGCCGTGCGGCGACCTCGGCCGGATCGGGCGCGGGGGCGCGGGCGGGACGGGGCAGGGCGGACATGGGGGCAACATAGCCTCCCTTCTCCCCTTGTGGGAGAAGGAGGGTCCCGTCCACCGGAGCCCGAAGGGCGGAGGTCAGGACGGGAGGATGAGGGGTCGCGCCCAGGGTCGCCGAAAGAAGGGTGGCGCGACCCCTCATCCTCCGGCGCAGGCCTTCGCGTTCCGCTCCGGCGCGCGGGCTCCGTCCTTCTCCCGCAGGGGGAGAAGGAAAGTCGAAGGGAGACGCCCGATGTTCCGGAAGGTCGCTTTCACCATGTACCCGGTTCGCGACGTGGCGCGGGCGCGGCGGTTCTACGAGGAGACGCTCGGCCTGAAGCCCGGCTCGGTCGGCGGCGAGGGCGAGCGCGCCTGGATCGAGTACGACCTGCCCGAGGGCGGCTGCCTGGCCATCACCAACGTCACCGGCGACGAGCCGAGCGCCTCGTCCGGCGGCACGATCGCTCTGGAGGTCGAGGACCTCGACGCGCTCATCGCCGACCTGAAGGCCAAGGGCGTCACCTTCCGCAGCGACGTCATCAAGGGTCCGCACTGCCGGATGTCGGTGTGCCTGGACAGCGAGGGCAACGCCCTGCTGCTGCACCAGCTGGACAAGTAAGGCTCAGCCGCCGCTGATCGCCACGTCGGGGATCTCGAACCGCTCGGCGCCGATGCTCACCTGGTAGAGGTCGACGTCGCGCTTGAAGGACAGTTTCGCGTCGGCGTCGCCGGCCTCGACGGGTTCGAAGCTGGTCGGCGCGCCGCCGGTGAAGACGATCACCCGCTGGCCGCCGTCCGGCCAGGTGACCGTCACGCGTCCGCCGCCGGCGCCCTGGCGCACCACGCCGAACCGGCACTGCTTCATCGGTTCGTCGGCGTGCCGGGCGCAGGGCATGACCCCGATCACCGGCCAGGTCGAGACGATCGGCTTGGCGCCGCTCGTGACCGGCGCCTGCGCGGGGCCGGCCTTCACCGGCGCTTCGGTCTGCGCCAGGACGGGCGGGGCGGCGAGGACCGCAGCGCAGCCGACGGCTAGGGCGCGCGCCAGGGGATGGGACATGGGGGCCTCCTTCAGACCCCGGTGAAGTCCCGGCTCCCGACGGCGGTTCCCAGTGCGGTCAGCTCAGCCCCTTCAGCCGGTAAAGCGCGTCCAGCGCCTCGCGCGGGGTGAGTTCGTCCGGGTCGATGGCGGCCAGCGCCTTGTCCAGGGCCGAGGGCTCGGCGACCGGGGCGGGGCGGGCGGCGGCGAACAGGGGCAGGTCGTCCAGGCGGGCGGGCGAGGCTTCCTCGGCCTCCAGCGTCTCCAGCACCTCGCGGGCGCGGCTGACCACCTGGGGCGGCACGCCGGCCAGACGGGCGACCTGTACGCCGTAGGAGCGGTCGGCGGCGCCGGGGCCGGCCTCGTGCAGGAACACCAGCTCGCCGTTCCACTCCTTGGCCCGCATCGACAGGTTGCCGACGTGGTCCAGACGCTCCTCCAGCCGGGCCAGCTCGTGATAGTGCGTGGCGAACAGGGTGCGGGCCTTGTTGGTCTCGTGCAGGGCCTCGGCGCAGGCCCAGGCGATGGCCAGGCCGTCATAGGTGGCGGTGCCCCGGCCGATCTCGTCCAGCACCACCAGCGAGCGGTCGGTGGCCTGGGTCAGGATGGCGGCGGTCTCGACCATCTCCATCATGAACGTGGAGCGGCCGCGGGCCAGGTCGTCGCCGGCGCCGACGCGGCTGAACAGCCGGTCGACCACGCCCAAGGTCAGCTTGCGCGCCGGCACGAAGGCGCCGGCCTGGGCCAGCACGGCCAGCAGAGCGTTCTGGCGCAGGAAGGTCGACTTACCGGCCATGTTCGGGCCGGTGACCACGGCCAGGCGCGGGCCGGCTTCGCCGACGCCGTCCAGGGCGCAGTCGTTGGGGGTGAAGGCCTCGCCCGAACGGCGCACGGCCGCCTCGACCACCGGGTGGCGGGCCCCCTCGACCAGGAACTGTCGAGATTGATCAACCATGGGCCGCACGGCCTGGGCCTCTTCCGCCCATTCCGCCAGGGCCGAGGCGACGTCCAGGCGGGCCAGGGCTTCGGCGGCCAGCTGGATCGGCGCGGCCAGGGCGGCGGCGCGGGCGCGGAAGCCTTCGAAGGTCTCGCTCTCCATGGCGAGCGCGCGTTCGCCGGCCTGGGCGATGCGGGCGTCGAGGTCGGCCAGCTCCACGGTGGTGAAGCGCACCTTGTCGGCCAGGGTCTGGCGATGGATGAAGGTGGCGTTCAGCGGCGGGCGCATGAGCGGCTCGCCCTGCTTGGCGCTGGTCTCCAGGAAGTAGCCCAGCACGGCGTTGTGCTTGACCTTCAGGGCCACGCCGGACTGGGCCTGCACCTCGGCTTCCAGGGTGGCGACCACCTTGCGGCTGTCGTCGCGGAGCGCGCGGGCCTGGTCCAGTTCGGGGCGGAAGCCCGGGGCGACGAAGCCGCCGTCGCGCGCGGACAGCGGCAGCTCTTCCGCCAGGCCGACGCGCAGGTCTTCCAGCAGGGCCGAGAGCTCGGCGTCGGGGGCGAGCGCGGCCAGCGCCTCGGCCAGTTCGGCTGGCGGACCGGCCAGCGGCTCGCGGGCGGCGGCGAACAGGGCGCCGAGCTCCAGTCCGGCGGTCAGGCCCTGGCGCAGGGCCCCCAGGTCGCGCGGGCCGCCGCGGCCCAGGGT
>NZ_JAAIVC010000224.1 GCF_010975005.1 Caulobacter sp. 17J65-9
GCCCGCCCCGGCGCGCCGGCCGGCGGCCGCCCGCCGGGTGAAGGTCGCCCAGGCCCCGGCCGGCGAGACGCCGGTCGCGGCCGAGCCGCTCACCATCACCCCGCCGGCCATGTTCGAACCGGCCGCGCCAGCCCCGAGCGAAGCGGTCCAGTTGACGCCCGCCGCGCCGCCGCCGTCCGATCCGGACGCTCCGATCGCGACCGGAACGCCGGAGCTCCACTGACGCGACGCCTTCGCCGGGGGGAGCCCTCGGGCCCGCTCGCCGGTTGTGAGCCCCGCGGACGAAGGGAGCTTCCTATGATGCGTGCGTTGACGACGGGGGCGGCCTTCGCGTTCGCCCTGACGACGATGCCGGCCTCGACCCAGGCCGCCCCGGCCATGGCCGAACCGCCGCCGCCCGCCAGCTTCGACGAGGCGGGGGTGCTGGCCTGGGTGGACAGTTATATCGACGCGGTGGGCTGGTCGGTCCTGGCGGCCGACGACGGCGCCGTCGCCCTGGCGGCGCCGACCGCGCCCAAGGTGCTGGACGACGCCACCCTGCAGGCGGAGGTCCGGCAGGAATACTTCAAGCCGGCCGCGATCGGTCCGATGCAGTCGCGCTCGAACCTCCAGATCTGGAACCTGGACTGCAAGGGCGCGCGCATGCGCGTCCTCGCCATACGGATCTACGAGGGCAACAACCTGCAAGGGGCCCACCAGGAGCGCGAGAACCTGAAGGCGCCGTGGAAGCCGCTCGAGCCCGGCTCCGTGCCCGCCCATGCGGCCGAACGCCTGTGCGGCGGCGGTGACGACGGGGCTGGCGTGCACACCGGCGCGCCCAGCCCCTGAAAGGCGGTCCGGCCGCAAGACCCGGAATGCGCCGACCGGCCTGAGGCGCCACCTTCCGCACCCAAGTGCAGAGGGAGCAGGCCATGAACGCCTTGACCGGTCGGGACGTCGAACGGGATCCGCGATGGGCGGCCGTGGTCGCGCGGGATCGCTCGGCCGACGGCGCGTTCGTCTATTCGGTGCGCACGACCGGGGTGTTCTGCCGGCCGTCGTGCCCGTCACGGCAGGCCGATCCTGCCAACGTGCGGTTTCACGCGACGGCGGAGGACGCGCGCGTCGCCGGCTTCCGGCCGTGCAAGCGATGCAAGCCCGATCCGGCGGAGGCGCGCGCGCAGGGCAGGGCGGTGGACTGGGCCCGGGTCGAGGCCGAGCTGGACGAGCGCGGCTGGGCCCTGCTGCCGGGCCTGCTGGACGAGGCGGCCTGCGAGGCTGTCGCCGGCTTCTATGACGAGGATGCGCGCTTCCGCAGCCGGGTGATCATGGCGCGCCACGGCTTCGGGCGGGGCGAGTATCGCTACTTCGCCTATCCGCTGCCCGACGTGGTCGCCCAGCTGCGCGAGACGATCTATCCGCGCCTGGCCCCCGTCGCGAACCGCTGGAACGCGCGCATGGGGCTGGAGGCGCGTTATCCGGACAGCCACGCCGAGTTTCTCGAGCGCTGCCGGGCCGCCGGGCAGGTCCGCCCCACGCCTCTGCTGCTTCGCTACGGGGCGGGCGACTACAACTGCCTGCACCAGGACCTGTACGGCGAGCACGTGTTTCCGCTGCAGGTGGCGGTCCTGCTGTCGCAGCCCGGAGAGGACTTCGACGGCGGCGAGTTCGTGCTGACCGAGCAGCGCCCGCGCATGCAGTCGCGCGCCTCGGTCGTGCCGCTGGGACGCGGCGACGCGGTGGTCTTCGCCGTCCACCACCGGCCGGTGACGGGCACGCGCGGGGCCTACCGGGTCAACCTGCGTCACGGGGTCAGCGAGGTGCGCTCGGGCCGGCGGCATACCCTGGGGGTGATCTTCCACGACGCGACGTGAGTGCGTCCCGGCTCCGGTTTTCTCCCGAGGGGGGATCGATTCACCGCCTTCGTCGGTTCGCAGGCCCCGAGTGTCCGTCTCTGCTTGCGGGCGGGTTGCGGGAGCAGGCGCATGCGCAGATCGCATTACATCTTCGCCGACGAGACCGGGATTCCACGTCCGCCGGTCTATCTCACCGCCTATCCGCTCCGCCGCCGCGCGCGCGTGCCGTGGACGAGCGTGGTGGGCGTGATCCTGCTGCTGCTCACCCTCTTCGCGATCATCCGCTGATGGCGTGAGCGGTCGGCCGATCCGACCGGTTTTGTCAGCACGTTCAGTCGGTTGGCGTTCCCGTCCAAGGCGGGCTCCCGGTTAGTACCTACCGCGCCACCGGTTGCGCCCGAGGGCGGAACAGTCGCCCCGCGAGGCTGTTGCGCAAGTGAACCGGGTTCACACCGATGGCTGAGCGTAACGCCGCCGTGGCGGACGAGGCCCTGCTGGAGGCCATTTTGCGGAGCGCCACCGACTTCGCGATCGTGGCGACCGACCTGGACGGCCGGGTGACCTTCTGGAACCAGGGCGCGGAACGGGTGCTGGGCTGGACCGCGGACGAAATGTCGGGCCGGCCGGTGGAGGCCATGTTCACCCCGCAGGACCGCGACGCCGGCGTCGTGGCGCGCGAGATGGAGCAGGCGCGCGTGAGCGGCTGGGCCGAAGACATGCGCTGGCACCTGCGCAAGGACGGCCAGGTGTTCTGGGCGCAGGGGCGGCTCACCCCGCTGCGCGGCCCCGAAGACGCGCTGATCGGCTACCTGAAGATCCTGCGCGACCGCACTCAGGCCCGGACGGTGGCGGAAGCCCGCGAGACCTCCGAGGCGGCCCTGCGGCTGAGCGAGGCGCGGCTGCGCCTGGCGCTGGAGGCGGGGCGCATGGCGGTCTGGGAAACCGACGGGGCCTTGACCACCATCATCCCGACCCCGGAGATCGGCCGCCTGCTGGGCTTTCCCCCGGGCTACCTGCCGAGCACGGCCGAGATCCGCTCGGTCTATCTGCCCGGGGAGTCGGCGCGGATCCGGGCCGCCGCCTTCGCGGCCATGGAGCGCAAGGAGCGGTTCCTGCAGGACGAGATGAGGATCCGCCGCAAGTCCGACGGCGCGATCCGCGTCCTGCTCATTCGGGTCGAGGCCGTCTACCTGCCCGACGGGACACCGTCGCGGCTGCTGGGCGTGGCCATCGACATCACCGAGCAGAAGCGCGCCGAGGAACGCCAGCGCCTGCTGCTGCAGGAGATGAGCCACCGGGTGAAGAACACGCTGGCGGTGGTGCAGGCCATGGTCGGCCTGGCGCTGCGGCGGGCGGAGACCCTGGCCGAGGCGGAGGCCGCGCTGAACGTGCGCCTGAAGGCCCTGGCGTCCGCGCACGACCTGCTGACCGCCGGCAGCTGGGAAGGCGCGGACCTGGCCGAGGTCGTGTCTCGCGCCACCTGCGCTCACGGCCCGGCCGAGCGGTTCCGCATCGCCGGCCCGCCGGTGCGGCTGTCGCCCGACGGCGCGCTGGCCCTGTCTCTGGCCTTGCAGGAGCTGGCGACCAACGCGGTGAAGTACGGCGCCCTGTCGACCGAGGGCGGCCAGGTGGAGATCGGCTGGACCGCCGCGGCGGAGCGGCTGGAACTGATCTGGCGCGAGCGGGGCGGGCCCGCCGTCGCGCCGCCCGAGGCGGCCGGCTTCGGCGCGCGGCTGCTGGAACGGGTGGTCGAACACGACCTGGGCGGCCGCATCCTGCGGCGCTGGGAGCCGGGCGGCCTGGTCTGCGAGATCGAAGCGCCGCTGACGTGAGCCTCAGCTCTTCGGGCGTTCCGCCGCCAGTTGCAGCAGGGTTTCGGTCGGCAGGGTCGAAAGATCGGCCAGGGCCCGCAAGCGGAAGACACTCTCCAGCCGGTCGCCCGTCCAGTTGGCCTGGTACAGCTCGATCAGTTCCTCAAGGCAGGCCTGATCCATCTTGAGCGGGGTCAGCCGGTCGACGTCGCGCATGAACGACGATTACCCCGGACCCGCGGCGGCCCGCCTCTACAATATTGTAGAGGCGCAGCGTCCTATCGCCGGCCGCGCATGGACTTCACGGCGATGCTCGCGCAATCTCCTCAAGGTTGCGCCCGGGGGCGAGCGTCGGTGCGAGTGAAACAAGAAACCTTTACGGGCGTCGTCGACCGCTTCCAGGCGGCGGCCATCGGGGCGGGCGGTTGGACCGACGCCCTGCGCTCGCTGGCGACCGCGACGGGAGCGCACACCGCCCAGCTGATCGGCCTGAGCGCCGACGCCACCGCCTCCTTCAACTGGATGGTCGACATCCCGCCGGAGATGCCGGCGGATTTCGCCGCCGTCGACGGCCACCGGCCCAACGTCAATTCGCGAGGCCGTATCGCCCGCCGCGCGCCGGAACTTACGGTTCTGGACGAGACCGCCTTCACCACGGCCGAGGATTGCCGCCGCAATCCCGAATACGGCGAAATGATCCGCCGCTACGACCTGGCCTATGTCTGCCTGGGGCCGCTGATGCACCAGGACTGCGGCATGATCGGCATGTCGGTGGCGCGCGGCGCCAGCGTCGGCAACATCTCGGCCGAGGAAAAGCGCCTCTACGCCGCGGTCGCCCCGCACGCCCGCGCGGCCGTGCGCACCCAGCTGGCTCTGGAGAACCAGAGCCTGTCCCTGCTGGCCGACGTCATGGAGGCGGTCTCGACCGCCGCCTTCATCTGCGCCGCGGATGGCCGGGTGCGGGCCCTGTCGCCCTCGGCCGAGCGGCTGGCGAGCGAGGGCCGCTGGCTGCGCCTGCGCGACGGCCGGCTGTCGGCCCGCAACGACGCCGACACCCTGCGGGTGCTCGAGGCCCTGGACGCGGCTTCGGCGGCGCGGGGCGGGGC
>NZ_JAAIVC010000225.1 GCF_010975005.1 Caulobacter sp. 17J65-9
GCCGAGGGCTGGGCCCGCGGCGACGTCGCCGCCGCCATCGGCGCCCCGCGCCGCTCCGACCGCTGCCTGCTGCTGCTGTCCGGCGGCGTCGAACTGCGCAAACGCGCTCTGAACGACCAGACCGCCGCCATCGCAAACGCGCTGAACACCCCCGGCCACGCGGTCGCGGTCGTGCCCCTGCGCCGGCTGCTGGCCGAAGACGGCGTGATCGCCGCCCTGAAGGCGCGTGGCTTCAAGGTGATCAGCCCGGGCGAGATCTGAACGCAACCGGCCATTTGACCGCCGCATGCAAGGCCGCTGACGAGCTGGGGTGGCTTCCGGAGGGCTGCCGGGATAACTCCCTCGGATGGCACAAAAGAAGCGAAGCCCTGAGGTCGAGATCGAAGTCGATGGGGAGCGCTATGTCTGGCGTGTTCAACGGCAGCCCCAGTGGTCCAGCGACGTCGCGGGTTGGCGCGGCATGGCGATCGCCGTGCGTCACCAGGAAGGGCAGCGCGAAGCCGTGCTGGAGTTTCCGCCGGCGCCGGCGCCGAGACGGGGGACGCCGCTAATACAGCCCGGGCAGATCCCGCCACGGGTCGTGGCGAAGGCCATCGCGTCCGCCATCGCGGCGGGATGGGACCCGCTGTCCCGGGGCAAGACCGTGGCCTTCGGCGTGGATGAGACTGGCGGCTGACGGGCCGCGCTGATGTTTGGCGGCCCCGGCGAGGGCTGCCCCTCCCCGGGTCGTGTTCTTGATTTGTTCCAACGGCGGGCGTAGGGTGCGGGCATGGCCTTCCACCCTGCCCTGCCCCGCGGGCGCGGCGCGCGTTCCAACGCCACCGGCCGCTACGAAACCGACAAGCGCGAGGCGTTCGACGACGGCTGGCTGCCCGACGACGACGAGCCGAAGCAGATCGAGACCCTGCTGAGCCCCGAGCGCGCCAAGACCATCCTGACCCGCAACGACAGCCCCGACATCGGCTTCGACCGTTCGATCAATCCCTACCGGGGCTGCGAACACGGCTGCACCTACTGCTACGCGCGCCCCGCCCACGCCTATATGGGCCTGTCGCCGGGCCTGGATTTCGAGAGCAAGCTGTTCTTCAAGCCCGAGGCCGCGGCCCTGCTGGAGAAGGAGCTCTCCAAGCCCGGCTACAAGTGCGAGAAGGTGCACATCGGCGGCAACACCGATCCCTACCAGCCGATCGAACGCAAGCTCGGCATCACCCGCCAGGTGCTGGAGGTGCTGGACCGCTACAACCACCCGCTCAGCGTCATCACCAAGTCGGCCCTGATCGTGCGCGACGTCGACATCCTCGCGCGCATGGCCGAACGCAAGCTGGCCGGGGCCTACGTCTCGATCACCACGCTGGACCGCAAGCTGGCCCGGGCCATGGAGCCGCGCGCGGCCACGCCGGAGAAGCGTCTGGAGGCGGTCAAGCGGCTGGCCGACGCCGGCGTGCCGGTCGGCGTCGGCTTCGCCCCGGCCATTCCGGGCCTGAACGACCACGAGATGGAAAGCGTGCTGGAACGCGCGGCCGAGGCTGGCGCGACCCGGGCCATGTTCGTGACCCTTCGCCTGCCGCTGGAGATCAAGGACCTGTTCCGCGAGTGGCTGGAGGACGCCCGCCCCGACCGCGCCGCACGGGTGATGTCGCTGATCCGCCAGACCCGCGGCGGCCGCGACTACGACGCCCAGTGGGGCACGCGCATGAAGGGGACCGGTCCGGTCGCCGAGCTGCTGGCCAAGCGCTTCGCCCTGGCCTGCAAGCGCTATGGCCTGAACCGCGAGCGGACCATCGAAGTCGACACCAGCCAGTTCCGCGTCCCGCCCAAGGCCGGGGACCAGATGAGCCTGTTCGGCTAGGCCGCCGGCTTCTCGAACAGCCAGGCCTTGGTCAGGAAAGCCTTGTCCGTTCCGGCCGGCCTGAGCCCCGCCTCGCCGAACAGGGCCTCGACGTCCGTCGTCTGCCAGCCGGCGTAGTACGGCTCGTGGAAGAAGGCCGGGAAAGCCTCCAAGAGGCGCGCCAGGCCCGGCTCGTCCTGCGGCTGGACGGAGTCGGCGAGCGCCAGCAGGCCGCCCGGTTTCAGCACCCGCGCGATCTCGGCGGCCACGACGGGGCGCACCTTCGGCGGCAGCTCGTGGAACAGGTAAATGCAGCTGACCGCGTCCAGGCTGGCGTCGGCGAACGGCAGGCGTTCGGCGGCGCTTTGCGTCACCGGCGCGCCGCTACGGGCGGCGGCCTCGACGGCGTAGCTCGGCGACAGGTCCAGCCCCACCACGCGAGCGCGCGGAAACGCGGTCTTCAGGTCGGTCAGGAAGCCGCCGGCCCCGCAGGCCAGGTCGACCACCGTCAGGCCGCGCTGGTCGCGCCCACGCCAGGCCCGGGCCAGCAGCGACAGCGCCCGCCTGCGCATCGCCCCGGCCGCGCCCGAGAACAGCGCCTCGACCTGCGGCTCGTAACGACGCGCGCTGTCGGGCGTGAACCAGCCGCCGCTCTGGAAGTGGAAGTTCTGCCGATAGTAGAGCGGATAAGCCTCTGATCCGGCTTCGCTCCTGGCCTCGACGCCGCCCTTGCGCCGGCGCCGGTCCGCCACCTCGCGCGCGTCCTTCACCAGATCGTCGACCGCGTCGAGGGCCCGGCGCGGATCGCTGAACATCGGCTCCGACGCCGGATAGAGACCCGCGGCGACATCGGCCGCGTCCTTCACGAACGCCTCCAGCCAGGCGCGGCGCAGGCGCAGCCGGTCCGGCGGCGGCGTGGTCGGCGCGAAGCGCTCCGCCTCGTCGTGATCGCGCTGCTGCGAGGCCCGGCGCGCGGCGAACCCGCCCGCCGTCCAGAACGCCGCCTTGAAGGTCGATCGCAACGCCTGCAGGCCGGCGTCGCCGGCGAAGGCGGATCTGCGGACGGCGCGGGCGTCTGGCATGAGCTCTCCTAGTGAGAGCGCGACGGCCGCCGAAACCGGCGACCACTTTCGGCTATCGCGCTCTAGCGGCGGAACACTCCGACCACCTCGATGTGGGGAGACCACAGGAACTGGTCCACCGGGGTGACCTTCTCAAGTTGGAAGCCCGCGTCCACCAGCACGCGAGCGTCGCGCGCGAAGGTCGCGGGATTGCACGAGATTCCGACCACGGTGGCGGCCTTCGACCGGGCGATCTCGATGGTCTGGGCGGCGGCGCCGGCGCGCGGCGGATCGAACACGATGGCGTCGATCTTCTTCATCTCCTCGGCCACCACCGGCGCGCGGAACAGGTCGCGGGTCTCGGCCGTGATCGGCTTCAGGCCGGGCGCCGTGGCGATGGCCGACTTCAGGGCCCGCACGGCCGGCTCGTGGGCGTCGGCGGCGAACACCGAGCCCAGCTCGGCCAGACGGAAGGTGAAGGTCCCCGCCCCGCAGAACAGGTCGGCCAGGTGGCGCGCGCCGGCCACCGCCTCGAGCGCCAGGCGGGCCATGGCGTCTTCGGCCTGCGGCGTCGCCTGCAGGAAGGAGCCGGCCGGCAGGGCCACGGTCGCCGGGCCGAACCGCACGATCGGCTGGCGGGCCATGTAGATGATCTCGCCCGACATGGTCACTCGCGCCAGGTCGGCGGCGGCGGCGGCCTCGGCCGCCTGCATGCGCCGGTCGGCCGACAGGCCGCCGCTCTTGCGCTCCACCCCGGTCACGTCGACGTCCAGGCCCGACAGGGTGGCGGTGACGTGCAGCGTCGGGGCCGACTTCGGGTGCTCCAGGAAGGCCGCCGCCAAGGCGCGCAGGCCCGGCAGGGCGCGCACCAGCGCCGGATCGGCCACCGGGCAGCTGGTGATCTCCACCAGCCGCCAGGAGCGGCGCGCCTTGAAGCCCAGCGCCGCGCCCCCGCCCTTGCCGGGGCGGGCGTGCAGGGCCAGACGCCGGCGCGAGGCTGGCGGACAGGCGATGGTGTCGGCGATCTCGGTCTCCAGCCGCTCGCGCCCGAGCGCCAGGCGCACCTGCTCGCGCTTCCAGGCCAGGTACGGCTCGGCGGCCCAATGCTGCAGGGCGCAGCCGCCGCATTCGCCGTAGTGCGGCGAAACCGGCGCGATCCGTTCGGGGCTGGCCTGAAGCAGCTCCAGCACTTCGCCGCGGTCGCCCTCGACCTTCACGCGCGCGCGTTCGCCCGCCAGGGTCAGCGGCACGAAGACGTGGCCGGCGGCGACGCCGTCGCCCTGCCCTCCGACGCTGAGGATCTCCAGCTCTTCGACGCGGGCGGGAACGGGCTTGTGCGGATGCTTCGACATGGGCCGCTTGTGCCCCACGGCGCCCTTTGGGGGAAGGCGTGGCCCGCATGGTGAGCGAAGCTGAACGAAAATGAACGGTCCAGTCAAAGGCCGTTCAGCTTCACCCTGCGCAAATGGGCGTGTCGGGTGAGGCTCCCGAGACCGGAAAGAGCCCGCTCAAAGAAATCGCTTGGGAGCCAGACCAATGAAGTTCCGCCCCGTCGTCCTCGCCGTCGCCGCCTCGCTCGCCGTGGGCGCCGTCTCGGTTCCGACCTTCGCCGCCGCCCAGACCTACGGCGGCCAGGCCTACGGCGACGCCAACTACGATCCGTGCATCCGTGAAGCCCGCCAGCGCCAGACCTCCGGCGCGGTGCTGGGCGCCATCCTGGGCGCGGCCGCCGGCTCGGGCGTCGCCGCCAAGGGCGCCAAGACCGAAGGCGGCGCGCTGGGCGCCGCGGTGGGCGCCATGGTCGGCGCCAAGGCCGGCCAG
>NZ_JAAIVC010000226.1 GCF_010975005.1 Caulobacter sp. 17J65-9
GGACGGGCCGGCTCGGGCGCGGCGGCCGGCTGCGGGCGGGCCGCGGCCTGGGTCTGGACCTGGGGCTGAGCTGGCGTCTGCGGCGCGCCGATATTGGCCCGCGCCTCGCCCAGCGCCTGCTGGAAGAAGGCCCGCTGGGCCGCACGCGCGTCGGCCCGGGCCGCGGACGGCTGCGGGGTCTGGACGGGCGTGAAGCCGGGGCGGATCGGGCTGGTCATGGCCCCAAACGTTAACGGCTTCGGTCTATGAAAGGTTAACGGCGCGGCAAGGCCCGCCACTTGGCCAGCATCTCGTCGGCGTCGGCGGCGTTCAGCGGGCCGGTGTGCTTGGCGACCACCTTGCCGTCGCCGTCGATCAGGTAGGTCTCCGGCACGCCGGAGATGCCCAGCTCGATGCCGGCGCGGCCGTTCAGGTCCGACCAGGTGGCCACGAACGGGTCGCCCAGTTCAGACAGGAAGGTGAAGGTGTCCTGCGGCTTGTCCTTGTAGGCCAGGCCGACCACGCGCACCCCCTCGCCCTTCAGGCGCAGTAGCTGCGGGTGTTCGATCCGGCAGGGGCCGCACCAGGAGGCGAACACGTTGATCAACGTCGGCCCGTCCACCGTCGCGGTCAGCGGCTGCTCGGCGCCGCCGGCCAGCGGGCGCACGGCCACCGTCGGCAGCGGCTTGCCGACCAGGGCGTCGGGATTCACCTTGGGATCATGCTTCAGCGCATAGCCCGCGAACAGCACGGCCAGCGCCGCCAGCGCGATCAGCGGGGCGAGGGCCAGCCAGCGCTTCACGACTTGAGCTCCTGCTCGCGGCGCTCGACCTCGGCCTTCCACTTGCGCGCGCGCAGCAGGGTCGAGACCACGAGGTAGATCAGCACGCCGGCGCTGATCGCGTAGGACGGCCAGACGAAGAGGCCGTAGCGGCCCATGTCGAGGTCGAGCATCAGGCGCCTCCCGCGGCCTTCAGGGCCAGCGCGCCAGCCCGCTTGCGCCACACCTCGGTGCGGATGCGCACGATCCACAGCGCCGCGAACAGCACGTTGTAGGCCAGGCCCATGACCAGCAGCGGGGTCAGCAGGCTGGGGTCGATGCTGGAGCCGCCCTTGCGAAACACCGAGGCGCCCTGGTGCAGGGTGTTCCACCACTCCACCGAGAACTTGACGATCGGCAGGTTGATCAACCCGACCAGGGCCAGCACGGCGCTGGCGCGCGCGGCCTTCTGCTCGTCGTCGATGGCCGCCTGCAGGGCCATGTAGCCGAGGTAGAACAGGAACAGGACCAGCACCGAGGTCATGCGGGCGTCCCACTGCCACCAGGCGCCCCACATCGGCTTGCCCCACAGCGAGCCGGTGACCAGCGCCAGGGCCGTGAAGGCCGCGCCCAGCGGCGCGCAGGCGCGCGCGGCGGCGTCGGCCAGCGCATGGCGGAACACCAGGCCGAAGAAGCTGGCGCCGCCAAGGCAGGCGTAGGCGAACAGGCCCATCCACGCGGCCGGCACGTGGATGAACATGATCCGCACCGTGTCGCCCTGCTGGTAGTCCTCGGGCGCGGTGAAGCCGAGCCACAGGCCCCACGCGAACAGGACCGCCGCCAGCGCGCCGAGCGCCGGCGCGAGCGGACGGGAGAAGCTCATGAACCGCTGTGGGTTGGCCAGGACCGCGATCATGGCCGCGACATATTCCCGCTTACGCTGGCCGACAAGCCGCAGGTCGTCGCATGCCTGTCCGTAATTTCACTTAGCGCCTGTCCCGCGGGCGCGGCAGTAGACCGCTGGTCGGGGAACCATGGAGTCGCAAACATGATCAGGACGGGCGTGATCGCCGTCGCCGCCGCGGCGGTGCTGGCGTCGACGGCGCAGGCCGCCGAGCCGGGCGGGAACGCGGATTGGGGCGCGGCGCTGCGCCAGGACGCGGAGGCCTTCCACGACCTGATCCTGGATTCCCACCCCGGCCCGGTCGACCCCGAGAACCCCGGCTTCAAGCCGCTGCTCGAGCGCGGCCTGAAGGCCGCCCTGGTCCGCGCGAAGACCGCAAAAACCTATCCGGACTACTATTTCGCCCTGCAGACCTACGCCGCTTCCTTCGACGACGGCCACCTGGGCCTGACCAATTACCGGACGGACGGCTTCGTCTTCACGTCCCGCTGGCCGGGCTTCCTCACCGCGCTGCGCGGCGATCGCAACGAAGTCGTGTTCCGCGAGGACGAAGCCGCACCACCGATGGGCGCGGTCCTGGTCAGCTGCGACGGCCGCGCCGCGGACGCGCTGGCGGCCGAGGTGGTCGGTCGCACGGCGGGCCGGTGGAGCCTGCGCTCGCGCCGCGAGGCCTACAGCGCCGCCCTCTTCGTGGACTACGGCAATCCCTATGTGCGGCGGGCGCAACGCTGCGTGTTCGAGGCGAACGGCGCGCGCAAGACCTACGCCCTGGCCTGGCGCGACCTGCCGGCCGCGACGCGCGACAAGGGCTTCGCCGTGGCGAGCGCCCCGCGCTTCACCACCCCGATCGAGCTGCGGCCCTACGGCGACGGCGGGTTCTGGGTCGGCCTGGGCTCGTTCGACGGCGATCCGACGTCCGCCGACGGCGTGAAGCTGACGGCGCTTTCGAAAGCGGTCGAGGCCCGCGCGGGCGACCTGCGCGCAGCCCCGGTGGTGGTGTTCGACCTGCGCGGAAACAACGGCGGCTCCTCGTCCTGGCTCAGCGGCATGGCCAAGAGCTTGTGGGGCGCCGAATACGTGGCGGCCCGCGAACCGCAGTCGGAAGGCGTGGACTGGCGGGTTTCGGACGGCAACATCGCCCACATGGGCTTCCTCAAGGAGATGTTCGGCAAGGCCGAAACGCCTGACCCGGAACTGATGGCCTGGCTCGACGGCGCCGTGGCGGGCCTGAAGGCGGCCAAGGCCGAGGGCCGCCCCTACTGGCGCAAGGCGGACGAGGAGGGCGCGCCGGAGCCAGCCGTGGTTGCGGACACGCCGATGAAGGCGAAGGCCTACGTCTTCACCGACTTCAACTGCGCCTCCGCCTGCCTGGACGCGGTCGACCTGCTGACCGCGCTCGGCGCGATCCATGTCGGCCAGGAGACCTCCGCCGACACCGCCTACATGGAAGTCCGCGAACAGCGCCTGCCCGGCGACCGGGTCACGGCCTACGTGCCCGTGAAGGTCTACCGGGGCCGACCGCGCGGCAGCAACGTCCCGGCGGCGCCGGCGGTGCGCTACACGGGCGACCTGCGCGACACCGCCGCGGTGGAGGCCTTCGTCGGCGGCCTGCGCTGACCCCTCAGCGCTTCGGCCCGGCGTCGACGAACACCTCGACCCGCCGGCGCAGCGGCTTCGCCTCGCCCGAGGGGGTGGTGGCGCCGGCCGCGCCGGCGGCGGCGATCTCGAAGCTGGGCTTGGGCCAGCCGTGGGCGGCGAAGGCCTCGACCACATGGGCGGCGCGGGCGGCCGAGAGCTCCAGGTTCTGGGCCGGCGAGCCGCCCGCGTCGGCCAGGCCGACCACCCGCACGCTGTTGATCGCGCAGCCCTGCAGCCGCCTGGCGGCGTCGGCGACCACCGCCTCCGCCGGGCCGGTCAGGGTGGTCTCGTTCGTGTCGAAGTAGAGGGTGAAGCTGGTCTTGCCGCAGGCCGCGGCGGCCGGCTTCGGCGTCGGCTCGTGCATCCCGGCGCACCCGGCCAGGACCAGGGCCCCCAACACAACTCCCACAGGCTTCATGGCGATCTCCCTCCGCTCCGGCGACCGCCGAGCCAGGGATAAACTCGCAAAGCCCCGTTCGGGCTCAACAAGCCGTCCCGGAAAGCAGAAGGGGCGGCCGGTCCCCGTGACCGGCCGCCCCTGAATTGTCCTGCGTGCGGCGGCTCGCTCAGTAGCGGCGCTCACCATTTTCCCAGTAATAGTACCCGTCGCTCGGGTTGTAGTAATAATACCGCCCGGTGCGGGAGTCGTAGTACTGACGGGTGTTGACGCTGGACGCCTGCGGCTGCTGGCTCCTGCCGACCGCATTGCCGGCGACGCCGCCCACCACCGCCCCGATCGCCGCGCCGCCCAGCGTGTTGCCGCCGCTGACGTTGTTGCCGAGCACGCCGCCGGCGGCGGCGCCCAGGCCCGCACCGATGGCGGTGCTGCGGTTGACGTTCGGATCCGAACTACAGGCCGCGATCAAGAACGTAGCCCCGATAAGGGCGATCCCACTCTTTACCATACGCTACTCTCCCTGAATTCGCCCCGGGATTGAGAACGCTGGCGTTTGATGGGGGTTCCCGGCCCTATGCCCAACCTCGACCGTAGGGTAAACTGAAGGTTGACGTCGGCCGCGCGGGGGAGCGCGGCCTGGAGGATGGGGAGGCTTTCATGCGTTTTCCTGAGCCGGTCCGCGTGGCGGACGGCGGCGCCGCGCCGATCTGGGAACGGTCCAAGAAGTCGGGCGGAATCAATATCTTCGGCCTGCTGTTCGTGCTGCTCGCGCTGTTCGGCGTGACCACCATCGTGCTGCGCTTCGTCGATCACTCGTTCGCCGCCGGCGGCGCGCGGATCGACAAGATCGTGGACGTGCCGGTCAACGCGGTGAAGGGCATGCTCGGCAAGAAGGACGCCGAGGCTCCGGCCGAAGCGGCCGCGCCCGCCCCGGCCGAAGCTCCGGCGGCCGCGCCTGCTGCTGCGGCTCCGGCCGACGCGGCGGCGGCTCCCGCGGCCCAGGCTCCGGC
>NZ_JAAIVC010000227.1 GCF_010975005.1 Caulobacter sp. 17J65-9
CCTCGGCCGGGCCGTCGGCGGCCATGGGCGGGGCCTTCGGATCGGCGCCCAGCCGTTCGGCCGCGTCGGCGAAGGCGCCGATCGGGCGGGTCAGGCGGCGCGCCAGCAGCCAGGCCAGGGGCGCCGCCAGCAGCGCGCTCAGGCCGAAGCCCAGCAGCACCTGTCGCTGCCATTCGGTCAGCCACGGCGCGGCCGGCTCGACCACCAGCCAGCGCCCGTCTGCCCGCTGCAGGGCCGCGGCGAAGGGCGGGAACAGCAGCCGGTCGGTGAAGATCTCCAGCCGTCCAGGGCCGGGCTGCAACACGGTCGGTCCGTCGCCGGACCAGGTGAAGGGCGCCGGAGCGGGCGCGCCCTCGCGGGCGTCGGGGGCGGTGCGGACGATCACCACCTCTCGCCGCTCCGCGCGGCCGGCGAAGCCGGCGTGCAGGCGGTGGACACGCTTCAGTTCGGGGCCCAGGCGCACGTCGGCGCGCACGCTCTCGGGGCGCACGCCCAGCTCGCGGGCCAGGGCGCGGGCGATCTCCGGCTCGATCAGGTCGGCGTGCGCGTCCGGCTCGAAGGCCGGCGGGGCGGCCTGCACGCGCACGTTCAGCCGCTGGCCGTTGCGGGCGGTGACCTTCTCGCCGCGCAGGGCGCGCGCCGCCTCGCTCACCGAGAAGCCGGGCGGCGGCGGCTCGGGCAGGTTCAGCACCACCCAGGCGTTGACCGCGCTGGCGGCGGCCAGGATGACCAGCACCAGGCCCAGCACCTGGGCGAACACCGGGGCGGAGGACAGGCGCAGGCGCTTCATCGGCGCGCCACCTCGGCGACGAACATGTAGCCCTCGCCGCGAATGGTGCGGATCAGGTCCGCGCCGGAGCCGTCGTCGAGCTTCTTGCGCAGGCGGCTGACCTGGACGTCCACCGCCCGGTCGAAGGCCTCGCTGGTCGGACCGCGCGCGATGTCCAGCAGCTGATCGCGGCTGAGCACCCGCATCGGCCGCTCCAGCAGCGCGCGCAGCAGGTTGAACTCGCCCGACGACAGCTGGACGTTCAGGCCCCGCGGCGAACGCAACTCACGACGGACCAGGTCCAGCCGCCAGCCCAGAAACTCCAGCCCCTGCGCGCTGGCGGCCGTCTCGGACGCCGGCTCGCCGCGGCGGCGCAGCACGGCGCGCACCCGGGCCAGCAGCTCGCGCGGATTGCAGGGCTTGGGCAGGTAGTCGTCGGCGCCGAGCTCGAGGCCGACGATGCGGTCGGTCTCCTCGCCCATGGCGCTCAGCATGATGACCGCAGGCTTGGCCCGTCCGGCCAGGCGGCGGCAGATCGACAGGCCGTCCTCGCCCGGCAGCATCAGGTCCAGCACCACCAGGTCGGGACCGAAGGCGGCCAGCTTGCGGTCCATCTCGGCGGCGTCGCCCGCCGCGTCGACGCCGTAGCCGTGGCGGGCCAGGAATTCGGCCAGCACGTCGCGCACGCCCGGATCGTCGTCCACGATCAGCACGCGCGCGCCCGCCGCCACCTCAGCCGCTCTCGCCTCCATCCCCGTTCCATGCCCCGCGATCGTCTCGTCGGGATTTCAAGCGTGAAACAAATCCAGGGAAAAGCCGCGAATGCGCGCAGGCCGCGGAAATAACGGCGCAATACCGCCCTGCTCCACTCCACCCGACGCGGGGAGCACGACCCGCCGTACAAGGGGAGACACCTCGGATGAAACTGACCCTCGCTCTGGCCGGGCTCGGCCTGGCCCTGACCGCAAGCGCCGCCCTGGCCGACGAGCCCGCGCCGAAGGTGAAGATGGAGCGCCACGTCATGGTGATCGGCGACGGCGCCGGTCCAGGCAAGCTGGACAAGAACGGCGACGGCGAGATCACCCGCGACGAATTCATGGCCCCGCACGCCGACATCTTCGCCCGGATGGACGCCGACAAAAACGGCAAGCTGTCCAAGGCCGAGCTCGAGAAGGGCGCGTCCTGGACCAGCGAGGACGGATCTGAGCGCCAGGTGTTCATCCACGGCCCGGGCGGTCCCGGCGGTCCCGGCGGCCACGGCCCGATGATGTTCATGGGCGGCCCCGGCGGTCCGGGCGGTCCCGGCGGGCCGGGCGAGCGGCGCGTGGAAATCATCCAGCTCGACCACGCCGGCCACGGCCCCGGCGAGCTGGACGCTGACAAGGACGGCAAGGTCTCCTTCGAGGAGTTCGCCGCGCCGATGAAGGACGCCTTCGAAGCCATGGACGCCGACAAGTCGGGCTTCCTGGAGGAAGGCGAGCGCGCCAAGGGCCCGATCCGCATCGAGAAGCGGGTCGAGAAGTCCGGCGGCAAGTGAGGCCTCGGGCGCTCCGCGTTTTCGCCAGGCGCCGGAGCGCCCTTCTTTGCCCGCGACAAAGCGCAAAACGCGAAGCGGCTTCACCGTAGGGCCCGGCTGGGCCTAGATTGCTCCCGAAACCGGCGCGGCGCGCGCCGAGAAGAACAAAGTACTCGGGGGAACCATGGCGTTCTGGAATCGGACCAAGCCGATCGATACGGCGCACGAGCAGGAAGGCGCGCATCAGCTGCGCAAGACGCTCAGCTGGCCGCACTTGGTGGCGCTGGGCGTCGGCGCCATCGTCGGCACCGGCATCTACACCCTGATCGGCACGGGCGCGGGCCTGGCCGGCCCGGGCGTCATCCTGTCCTTCGCCATCGCCGGCGTGGTCTGCGTGTGCGCCGCCCTGGCGTACGCCGAGATGGCCACCATGATCCCGGCCTCGGGCAGCGCCTACACCTACACCTACAGCGCGCTGGGCGAGCTGCTGGCCTGGATCGTCGGCGTCAGCCTGATCCTGGAATACACCGTGGTGTGCAGCGCCGTGGCGGTCGGCTGGGCCGGTTACGCGACCGGCTTCCTGGAATCGATGGGCGTGCACCTGCCGACCTGGCTGTCGACCGGCTGGATGGCCGACCACCACATCGGCGAGACCTTCGTTTTCGACCCGAACAAGGGCCTGATCAGCCTGCCGGCGATCTTCATCAGCCTGGCCGTCGCTTCGCTGCTGGCGCTGGGGACCCGCGAGAGCGCCACGATCAACAGCCTGCTGGTGGTGTTCAAGATCGCCGCCCTGGCCGTGTTCGTGGCCATCGCCCTGCCGCACTTCGACCCCGCCAACTTCCAGCCCTTCATGCCCAACGGCTTCCTCGCCCACGACGGCGTGCGGCCCGACGGCACCACCGGCAAGGTCGGCGTCATGGCCGCCGCGGCCATCATCTTCTTCGCCTTCTACGGCTTCGACGCGGTCTCCACCGCCGCCGAGGAGACCAAGAACCCCAAGCGCGACCTGACCATCGGCATCGTCGGCTCGATGGCCGTGTGCACCGTGCTCTACATGCTGATCGGCGCCGCGGCGCTGGGCGCCATGCACTTCGACCAGTTCGCCAAGAGCACCGAGCCGCTGGCGCTGATCATGCGCACCCTCGACCAGCCGATGGCCGCCCGCATCGTCGCCGCCGCGGCCGTGGTGGCCCTGCCGACCGTGATCCTGGCCTTCATGTACGGCCAGAGCCGCATCTTCTTCGTCATGGCCCGCGACGGCCTGCTGCCGCGCAGCATGAGCAAGGTCAGCGCCAAGACCGGCACGCCGGTGGTGATGACCTTCTTCACCGCCATCGTGGTGTCGGTGATCGCCGGCGTCTTCCCGCTGGGCGAGATCGCCTCGGTGGCCAACGCCGGCACCCTGGCCGCCTTCATCGCCGTGGCGGTGAGCATGATGGTGCTGCGGGTGAAGGACCCGACCCGGCCGCGCGTGTTCAAGGCGCCGCTGCCCTGGGTGATCGGTCCGGTCGCCGTGCTGGGCTGCCTCTACCTGTTCACCAGCCTGAGCGGGCTGGCCCAGAAGACCTTCTTCATCTGCAACGGCATCGGTCTGGTCGTCTACTTCGCCTACGCCATGTGGAACAGCCGGCTGGCCAAGCGCGCCTGATCCAGGCGACCACCGCAAAAGACTACGGCGCGGACCGCGAGGCCCGCGCCGTTTTCGTTTCAGGACCGGCGTCAGGCCGGAAGGCTCAGGGCCGGAAAATCAGGGCTTGTCCTTCAGGGCCTTGATCTCTTCCTCGGTCAGCTTGCGCATGGCGCGCACCGGGCAGACCTCGGGGCCCATGCCCTGCTGCGGCACGATCAGGTCGAGGTCGATGCCTTCGCACACGAAGCTGCCGCCGCGCGCGCGCAGGCCCACGCCGTGCGCCCAGTCGACGTTCGAGCAGCGCCCGAGCATCTGCAGCTCGAACACGTCCTTGGCGCCGGTGCGGACATAGACCTTGTCCTCGCCGTCGGCGGAGAAGTTGCGCACCTGGTCGGTGTGGAAGCAGGCCCGCTTGGGCTTGGCCTCGGTCGAGGCCGGCTTGGCCCCGTCGGCCGCGCAGGCGGTGGCGACGAGCGCCCCCAAGGCGGCGGTGAGCACGAGAAGCTTATGACGCATGCTGGTTTCCCCTAGGCCCCACCCTGCGGGAGATCATAGGTCTTCCAGCTTCACCGTGGAAGTGAACCGCGAAGCTTCCAGCCGGGCGGCCAAATCGGCCGGCAAGGGCGAAGGCGCGCCGCAGGCCAGGGCCGCGACGTGCTCGGCCAGCAAGGGCGCGGCCGCGAAGCCGCGCGAGCCCAGCCCGCCCAGCACGAACAGCCCCTCGCCCACCGCCCCGCACAGGGGCAGGCGGTCGGGCGTGAC
>NZ_JAAIVC010000228.1 GCF_010975005.1 Caulobacter sp. 17J65-9
TCGTGCTGCGCCGCCGTCCGTTCGGCGTGCGCGCCGGCCGCGCGGCCGAGGACGGCCCGTCGGCGGCGGCCACCCGCTGGAGGATCGCCTGCGCGCCCAGCGAACCGCTCGCCGGCGAGCCCGGCCTGGGGCGCGAGCGTTGGAAGGTGAGCCTGGAGCGTTGCCGCGGCGGGCGGACGGGGGCGTGGATCATGGAGGCGGACGATGGCGCGGATCCTGTCCGTGTGGTCGCCGAACTGGCCGATCGCCAGCTTCCGGCGGCGCACGAGGACCGCCGGCGCGCGGCTGGCTGACCCCTTCGCCCTGGTCGAAAGCCTCAAGGGCGCGCGCCGTCTGTCGGCGGTCGACGAGGCCGCCGCGGCCGAAGGCCTGTTCGTGGGCCAGGCCTTGGCCGACGCCCTGGCCCTGGTCCCGGCCCTGGTCGCCGCCGACGCCGATCCGGAGGCCGACCGCGAGGCGCTCGAAAAGCTCTGCGACTGGTGCGTGCGCTTCAGTCCGGCGGTGGCGGTCGACGCGCCGGACGGGTTGCTGATGGACGTCAGCGGGCTGGCGCCCCTGTGGGGCGGGGAGGCGGCGCTGGTCGCCGACCTGCTGGCCCGACTGGCGAAGCACGGCGTGCCCGCGCGAGGCGCCATCGCCGACACGGCGGGGGCCGCGTGGGCGTTCGCGCGGTTTCCTTTAGATCCGTCATCCCGGCCGGACGCCCGCGCCAGCGGGCGGGAGAGCCGGGACCCAGCGAGCGCGACGCAGGTTGCAGCGCGGGTTCGCAGCGTCGAGGTCGAGCTTGCTGGGTCCCGGCTCGCGCTGACGCGCGTCCGGGATGACGAGCTTTTAGTGGGCCCCGACTGGACCGTCGCGCCCCCCGGCGCCCACCGCGCCCTGCTCAAGCCGCTCCCCGTCGACGCGCTGCGTCCCGAGCCCGAGGCCGCCGCCCAGCTGCGCAGGCTCGGCGTACGCTCCATCGAGCAGCTGATCGCCCTGCCGCGGGCGCAGCTGGCCAAGCGGTTCGGCATGGGCCTGCTCACCCGGCTCGACCAAGCGCTGGGCGAGGCGGAGGAGGCGCTCGTCTTCCGCCGGCCCGTGCCGCCGTGGTTCGAGCGGCTGGCCTTCGTCGAGCCGATCAGCGCGCCCGACGACCTGGCCCGCGTGGCCGCCGACGCCTGCGCGAAGATCTGCGCCCGGCTGGAGGCCAGCGGGCGGGCGGCGCGCCGGTTCGAGCTCACCTTCCACCGCCTGGACGGCGCCTCGCACGCGCTCACGGCCGGCACCGCCCTGGCCGCGCGCGATCCCGCGCGCCTGGCCAAGCTGTTCGCGCCCAAGCTGGAGGCGGTCGACCCCGGCTTCGGCGTCGAGGCGGTGACCATCGAGGCCGGGCGGGTCGAAGGGACCCCGGCCAGGCAGGGCGGCCTGACCGGCGAGACCGACACCGCCGAGGACTTCGCCGGCTTCGTCGACCGGCTGTCCAACCGGCTCGGCGAAGACCGGGTCTGGCGCGCCGCGCCCGTGCAGACCTGGGTGCCGGAGAAAGCGGTGTCGAAAGGTTCGCCCATGTCCGCCTCGGCCGGCGGCTGGGACCCGGAGCGGCCGCGCCCGGTGCGCCTGTTCCGCCGGCCCGAGGCGATCGAGGCGACCGCGCCGGTGCCCGACGACCCGCCGCTGTTCTTCCGCTGGCGTGGGCGGCTGCACCGGGTGCGCCGGGCCGAGGGCCCCGAGCGCATCGCCCAGGAATGGTGGAAGAAGCCGCTGGCCGACGCCTCGCCGGAGCGGGTGCGCGACTACTACCGGGTGGAGGACGCGGAGGGCGCGCGGTTCTGGATTTTCCGAACGGGGCTCTACGGCGGCGAGCGGCCGTCGCAATGGTTCGTGCACGGACTGTTCGGATGACGCCCGGGAACGCGATCGCCTACGCCGAGCTGCAGGTCACCACCAACTTCTCCTTTCTGCGCGGCGGCTCGCACGCGCAGGAGCTGTCGTTCACGGCCGCGGCGCTCGGCCTGTCCGGCCTGGCGGTGACCGACCGCAACACCCTGTCCGGCGTGGTGCGGGCCTGGGGCGCGGCCAGGGAGGTGGGCGTGGCCTTCCGGGTCGGCTGCCGGCTGGACTTCGCCGACGGCAAGCCGTCCGTGCTCTGCTATCCGACCGACCGCGAGGCCTATGGGCGGCTGTCGCGCCTGCTGACGCTCGGCAAGGTGCGGGCCGAGAGCGGCGGCTGCGAGCTGACCTGGGCCGACCTCTACGACCACGCCGAGGGCCAGCTCCTCATGGTCGTGCCGCCCCAGGCGCTGGACGAGGCGTTCGAGCGCGACCTGACAGCGCTGTCGGGCGACTTCCGCCGCAGCGTCTACCTGGCCGCCGCCCGGCCCTACGGCGCGCGGGACTTGAAGCGCCTGCACCGGCTGGCCGCCCTGGCGCGCGACACCCGCGCGCCGATGGTCGCCACCAACGACGTGCTCTACCACGACCCCCTGCGCCGCCCGCTGCAGGACGTGCTGACCTGCATCCGCGAGAAGACCACCATCCATGAGGCCGGCCTGAAGCTGGAGGCCAACGCCGAGCGCCACCTGAAGCGCCCCGACGAGATGGCCCGGCTGTTCTCGGCCTATCCCGACGCGCTTCACCGCACGCTCGAGATCATGGACCGGCTGGACTTCGACCTCGGCCAGCTGAAGTACGAGTACCCGCACGAACCCACGCCGGCGGGGCGCACCCACGACGACTGGCTGGCCGAGCTTTCGTGGAAGGGCGCGCAGTGGCGCTATCCGCAGGGCGTGCCGCCCAAGGTCTCGGCCCTGCTGGAAAAGGAGCTGGCCTTCGTGAAGGCCAAGGGCCTGCCGCAGTACTTTCTCACCGTGCACGACGTGGTGCGCTTCGCCCGTGACCGCGGGATCCTGTGCCAGGGCCGCGGCTCGGCCGCCAACAGCGTGATCTGCTACTGCCTGGGCATCACCGCGGTCGATCCGACCTTCGTCGACCTGCTGTTCGAGCGCTTCCTGTCGGAGGAGCGCAACGAGCCACCCGACATCGACGTCGACTTCGAGCACGAGCGGCGCGAGGAGGTGATCCAGTACGTCTACGGACGATACGGCCGCGACCGCGCCGCCATCTGCGCCACCGTCATCCACTACCGGCCCCGAAGCGCCATCCGCGAGGTCGGCAAGGCCCTGGGCCTGACCGAGGACGTCACCGCGCGGCTGGCCGACACGGTGTGGGGCGGCTGGGGCGACGGCATGCCGGACGAGCACGTCGCCCAGGCCGGCTTCGCCCCCGACAATCCGGAGATTTCGCGCGCCGTCGACCTGGCCACCGAGCTGCTGGGCTTTCCGCGCCACCTGTCCCAGCACGTCGGCGGCTTCATCCTGACCGAGCGGCCGCTCAGCGAGACCGTGCCGATCGGCAACGCGGCGATGGAGGACCGCACCTTCATCGAGTGGGACAAGGACGACGTCGAGACGCTCGGCCTGATGAAGGTCGACGTGCTGGCCCTGGGCATGCTGACCGCGCTCAAGCGCGGCTTCGACATGCTCAGCAACGACAAGGGCGTCTACCTGCCCGACATCGCTTCGGTGCCGAAGGAGGACCCGGCCGTCTACGTCATGCTGCAGAAGGCGGACTCGGTGGGCGTCTTCCAGGTCGAGAGCCGGGCGCAGATGTCCATGCTGCCGAGACTTCGGCCCAAGAAGTTCTATGACCTGGTCATCCAGGTGGCGATCGTGCGTCCCGGCCCGATCCAGGGCGACATGGTCCATCCGTACCTGCGCCGGCGCGACAAGATCGATCCCGTCGAGTTTCCCGCCCCGTCGCCCGATCACGGGCCGGCGGACGAACTGGTGCAGGTGCTGGGCAAGACGCTGGGCGTGCCGCTGTTCCAGGAGCAGGCCATGCGCATGGCCATCGAGGCGGCCCGGTTCAGCCCGGCCGAGGCCAACGGCCTGCGCCGCTGCATGGCCACCTTCAAGAGCCTGGGCGACCTCGGCGTCTACCGCGACAAGTTCGTCGAGGGGATGGTGCGGCGCGGCTACGAACGCGACTTCGCCGAGCGCTGCTTCAAGCAGATCGAGGGCTTCGGCTCCTACGGCTTCCCGGAGAGCCACGCGGCCAGCTTCGCCAACCTGGTCTACGCCTCGTCCTGGGTGAAGCGCTGGCACCCGGACGTGTTCTGCGCCGCCCTGCTGAACAGCCAGCCCATGGGCTTCTACGCGCCGGCCCAGCTGGTCCGCGACGCCCGCGAGCACGGGGTCGAGGTGCGGGGGCCGGACGTGATGGCCAGCGGGTGGGATTGCGGGCTGGAAAGATCCTCCCCCGAGCGAAGCGGTGGGAACGAGATCTCCCCCCGCTGGGGGGAGCAGCCGCCCGTGAGGGCGGCGTGGGGGGCTCCAGCGGAGTGCTCGGGCTCAGCGGCGCAATCGCCCTCGGCGCGGGCCGTCGCCGTCGCGCCAGGCTGGAGCCCCCCACGCCGCTTCGCGGCGGCTCCCCCCAGCGGGGGGAGATCTTTGGAGGCGCTGCTCCCCGTCCGCCTCGGCTTCCGGCAGATCCGCGGCTTCCGGCGCGAGGACGCCGAGCGCCTGGTCGCCGCCCGCGACGCCGGGGC
>NZ_JAAIVC010000229.1 GCF_010975005.1 Caulobacter sp. 17J65-9
CCCAACCCTCTCCCCCGCGTGGCGGGGGCGAGGGAGAAGAGTTTAAGCCGCCCCGCGCGCGTTCGCCCGGAGGGCGCCGGGCAGGCGGATCTCGAACACCGAGCCTTCGGGGCCGGTGCGCACCAGCACCAGGTCGCCGCCGTGGCTGCGGGCCAGTTCGCGCGAGATGGCCAGGCCCAGGCCAGCGCCGCCGGCGGTGGCCGAGCCGGCGAACGGCTGGAACAGGTGCTCGCGGGCCTTTTCCGGCAGGCCGGGGCCGTCGTCGGCGATGCGCACCACCGTGTCGCCGCTGCGGACCTCGGCGGCGACGGTCACCTGGCCGCGGCCTTCACGCTCGGGGAGGGCCTCGATCGCCTGACGGGCGTTGCGCATCAGGTTGAGCAGGATGCGGTGCAACTGCTCGGGGTCGGCCTCCAGGCGGAAGTCGGACGGCGCCTCGACCTCCAGCCGCACGCCCTGCGGCCCCAGGCCGGCGTCCTCGGCCGCGGCCTCCACCGCCGGCGCGAGGGCCAGGGCGCGGGGCACGGAGGCCGGCTCCTCGCTCTTGCCGTAGTTCAGGACGTTCTGGGCGAGGCCCAGGGCGCGGTCCAACGCTCGCTCCAGCCGCGGCAGGGCCTTCGCCACGGCCGGGTCGCCGGAGGCCGCCAGGCGGTCCGACGCCATCTGGGCGCTGGTCAGCATGTTGCGCAGGTCGTGATTGATCTTGGCCACCGCCTCGCCGAGCGCGGCCAGGCGGGCGCGGGCGCGGAGCGCCTGGCGCACCTCGCCCTGCATGCGCACCAGCTCTTCCTCGAGTAGGCCGATCTCGTCGTGGCGGCCCGAGACCTCGGGCGCGGCGGACGGGTCCTCGGGATCGGCCCGGAAGCGTTCGATCGACCCGGTGATGCGCTTCATCGGCCGCACGATGAAGACGGTCAGGGCAGTGAACACCGCGCCGCCGGCCAGCAGCGACAGGGCCGCCGAGACCAGCAGCGAACGCAGCAGATAGACGCCCAGCGCCTGCTGCAGAGGCCGCGCAGGCGCCACCACCTCGACGAACTCGCCGCTGCGGAACTGGGGCTTGGCGACGACGCGGATCATCCGGTCGCGGTCGCCGAACAGGGTCAGCCACGGATCGACCAGCCACCAGGCGTCGCGCCCGCGGCGCAGGTCGACCAGCACCGGCGGCGTCTTGAAGCGCGGCACGTCCGACAGCAGGCGGCGCGCGCCCTCGACCTGGACGGCCACGGCGGTGACGCCGGCGCCCTGCAGCAGCTGGCCGCGCAGGTCGGCGGCGACCTCGTTGTTGGGGGCCGCCTCGACCGCGAGGGAGGCGATTTCGGCCGAGCGCACACGGTCCAGCAACCAGCGCTCGTGGTAGGCCGCGAGCGACGGCAGCAGGATCATCGCCGCCGTGACGAGGGCGAACGCGCTGGCCAGCAACAGCAGGCGCGCGTGCAGCCCGGTCGGCCAGCGGATCTTGAGCGGCGGCCAAAGGCGCTTCATCAGCGTCACCGTACACGAACCGCGACATGCGGCCCGCAGACCACGGACTACTTCAGCCGAACCGTTTGAGCAACGAAACCAGCGCCCGCGTCCGCCCGGAGAACAGGATAGGCGAGTAGAAGGCGCTCGCCAGCCGCTTGTGGATCTCGCCGCGGGTCGGATAGGGCGCGATGAAGGACGTGAAGGCGCGCAGCGGAAGCTTCGCGTCCAGGGCCAGCGCCCAGGGATGGATCAGCTCGCCGGCGGAGCGGCCGACCAGGGCCGCGCCCAGCACCTTGCCGCGCGGGTCCAGCACCAGCTTGCCGAAGCCGCGCACGTCGCCCTCCGCCACCGCCCGGTCGACGCCGCTGAACGGCGCGGTCAGGACCCGGACCCGGTCGCCGTAGGCTGCGCGCGCCTGCGCCTCGGTCAGGCCGACGACCGCCACTTCGGGGTCGGTGTAGGTCACCCGCGGCACGACCAGGCGTTCGACGTCGACCGACTGGGCGAACAGGGCCTTGCGCACCACCAGACCGGCGTGGGCGCCGGCGACGTGGGTGAAGAGCTGCCGACCGGCCGCGTCGCCGACGGCGAACACCGCCCGGTTGGAGACCGAGCGCAGCATGCTGTCGGTGTGGACGCCGTGCGCGTCGTAGGCGACGCCGGCGGCTTCCAGGCCGAGGCCCTCCAGGGCCGGCTTGCGGCCGACCGCGACCAGCAGGTGGGTGCCCTCCAGCCGCCGGCGTTCGCCGCCGACCTCGACCGTCAGGGCGACGCCGCTCGGCGCGTGGTCGACCTCCACGGCCCGTGCCCCGGACAGACGCTCGACGCCGTCCAGGCGCAGTTGCTCGAGCAGCGGTTCGACCAGGTCACGGTCCTCGCGCGGCAGCGGCGCGCCGTGCTCGACCACCACCACCTCCGAGCCCAGCCGGCGGAACGCCTGGCCCAGCTCCAGCCCGATCGGGCCGGCGCCCAGCACCAGCAGGCGCGCGGGCAGCTCGTGCAGCGAGAAGATCGTCTCGTTGGTCAGGTAGGCGACGCTCTCCAACCCCGGCAGAGCCGGCAGGCGCGGGTGCGAGCCGGCGGCGATCACCACCTTGCGGGCGGTGACGCAAACGCTGTCGCTCTCGACCGTGCGCGGCCCGGTGAAGCGGGCGGCCTCGCGCACGACGGTGACGCCCAGGCCCTCGAAGCGGGCCTGGCTGTCGTGCGGCGCGATGGTCTCGATGGCGCGGCGCACGTGGGCCATGACGGCGGGGAAGTCGACCTGCGGCTCGGCCCGCACGCCCAGGCGCTCGGCCGAGCGCGCGGCGGCCGCGGCGTCGGCGGCGGCGATCAGGGCCTTGGAGGGCACGCAGCCCCAGTTCAGGCAGTCGCCGCCCATCTCGCCCTTTTCGAACAGGACGACCTTGAGGCCCAGCTGGGCCGCGCCGGCGGCGACCGACAGGCCGCCAGACCCCGCCCCGATCACCGCCAGGTCGGCGCGCATGCGCCGGCGGGTCATAGGACCGGGGCCTTGCGCCCGGCTATGGCGCGGACGATCGGCGGCAGGGCCAGCGACAGGAAGGCCAGGCCCAGCAGCGGGAAGAGCACGAACGGCTCGAAGATCAGCTTCAGGTTCGGCGTCTCGCCGCGGTCGAAGACCTCGCCGAGGCTCGCGCCCACCGCGCTGTAGATGAAGGTCGCCGGCAGGATGCCGATCACGGTGGCCGCCGCGTAGGCGCGGATCGGTACGGCGGCCAGGCCCGCGGCGATGTTGATCAACACGAACGGAACGACCGGGATCAGCCGCAGGGTCAGGATGTAGGAGAAGGCGTTGCGGTCGAACCCGGCGCGCAGGCGCGCCATGGTCCCGCCGGAGTGCGCGGCCCGCTCGCGCAACCAGCCGCCCAGCACCGATCGCACGGCGTAATAGACGAAGATCGCGCCCGCGGTCGCCGCCACGGCCGTGACCGATCCCCCGATCCAGGTGCCGAACAGGAAGCCGCCGGTCAGGGTCAGGAACAGGGCGCCCGGTATGGCCGCGGTGGTCGCCAGCGCGTAGGCCGCGACGTAAAGCGCCAGCGCCGTCCAGAAGTGCGCGTCCACGAAGTCGCGGAGCTGCTGGTGCCGCTCGCGCAGCACGTCGAGCGAGACGTAGCGGTAGAGGCCGCTGAAATAGACGGCGGCGATCAGGGCCAGGATCAGGAGCAGCGGCGCCGTGCGCCGGACGACCGTCTTCATGTGCCCCCTCATTTTAGCACGCCCGGCGCCGCACAGCGTCGGGGGCGTCTCTCACGATTGACTCTCCGAAAGCGCTCCGTTAGACACCGCGCCTCGTTTCGACGACGGCCCGCTCACCGGCGGGCCTTCTTGATGTGGAGCCAGTTACGTGAAGCGGACCTATCAGCCGAGCCGACTCGTGCGCAAGCGCCGTCACGGCTACCGCGCGCGCATGGCCACCAAGAACGGCCAGAAGATCGTCGCGCGCCGTCGCGCCAAAGGCCGTAAGCGCCTGACCGCCTAAGCGGTTTCTTGCGCTCGTCCCGGCGGGCGAAAGAATGGCCGATCAGCCTAAAATCGATCGCCTAAAACGGCGGCCCGAGTTTCTCGCGGCCGCCAAAGGCGTTTCCATGCCCCGCGGCGCCATCGTGCTGCAAGCGCTGGATCGCGCCGACGGCGACACCCGCATCCGGGTCGGCTTCACCGCCACCCGCAAGATCGGCGGCGCGGTCGAGCGTAACCGCGCCAAACGGCGCATGCGCGAGGCCGCGCGCCTGCTGGTGCCGCAGTTCGGCACGCCCGGTTTCGACTATGTGCTCATCGCCCGCGGCGGCGCGACGTCGCGGGCCTGGGTCCGTTTGCTTGACGACGTGAAAACCGCGCTGATAAGGCTCCCGGCCGGCGGCGTGCGCGCCCCCGGCGCCTGAGCGTGCGCCCTTAAAGTTTCCCGCGAAAAGAAGCCCGCGATGCAGAAAGAAAACGCCCGCAACACGATCATCTTCATCGTGTGCACACTGGCGATCCTGCTGCTCTATCAGCACTTCGTCCTGCAGCCGCAAGCCGAGCGCCGCCAGGCCGCGGCGAAGGCGGCGGCGGCGGCCGTGCAGACCGCGCCCGCGGCCGGCCCGACGGGG